>JBGSKN010000054.1:0-2585 GCA_041741215.1 Erythrobacter sp.
CCGGTGCAGGATCGCCGCGGCCAGCCAGCAAGCATCGCCGGGCGCGCGCTGTGGATGGCGCTGGCCGCGCCTGACCGGGGCGAACCGGCGCTGCGTCATTTCCAGGCGAAGATCCACCTGATCGAACGCATGGGTGAAGGCTGGCTGGATCTTGGCCCGGTCTTGCCCGATTTTGACGTGCCATACGAACGCGAATGGGCCGGATCGGCTCTGTTTGATGCAGGGGTGATGACGCTGTTCTTCACTGCCGCCGGAACCGCGTCAAAGGCGGGGGGATATCAACAGCAGCTCTGGCAGGCGAGCGCGCGGATCGGGGCCGATGGCCTGCCGACCGGGTGGAGCGTTCCCGCGCCGTGTTTTGATGGTTACGGCGCAGATTACATGCCCGCCGATGCGCATGACGGCGCGCCCGGCACGATCAAGGCGTTCCGCGATCCGGCCTATTTCCGTGACCCTGCCGACGGCACCGAATACCTCGCCTTCACCGCCTCGCTCGCCGGATCGGGCAATGCGTTCAACGGCGCCTTCGGATTGGCGCGCAAGGCTGGGGCGCGGTGGGAGTTGATCCCGCCGTGCATCCATGCCGACGGCGTCAATAATGAGCTGGAACGCGCGCATCTGGTGTTTCACGGCAAACATTACTACGCTTTCTGGTCAACGCAGTCAGGCACTTTCGCGCCCGGATTGCGCCATGCGCCGGGAGGGCTTTACGGGATGGTGGCAACATCGATGCAGGGGCCGTGGCGGCCCTTGAACGCAACCGGGCTGGTGCTCGCCAACCCGGCCGACCGCCCCCTGCAGACCTATAGCTGGTTCGTCGATGCCAGCCTGACGGTGTGCAGTTTTGTTGACCTGCTGCCCGATGGCCGGTTTGGCGGCGTGCCGGCGCCACTGCTGCAACTGGAACTCGACGATGACCTTGCGACGCTGCGCGCTATGCAGCCGCACGGGCCCGCATGATGCTGGGCGGGATCGAAGCTGGCGGCACCAAATTTGTGCTGGCAGTGGGGATGCAGCCCGATCAGATCAGCGCCCGCCACACGATCCCCACCGGCGATCCGGCCGCGACGCTGGCCGAGGCGGCGGCGTGGTTCAAGACGCAGGGCGCGATCACCGCGCTGGGCATCGGCAGTTTTGGCCCGGTTGAACTTGACTGGGAAAGCCCACGCTGGGGGCGCATCACCAATACGCCCAAAGCGGGCTGGGTTGATTGCGACATTGCCGGGTTCTTCGCGGGCCGGCTGGGCGTTCCGGTGGGGTTCGACACCGATGTGAATGCCGCCGCGCTGGCCGAATATGCGGCTGCCGGAGGGCAGGGCGGCAGCCTCGCCTATCTCACCATTGGCACGGGCATCGGCGGCGGATTGGTGCTGGGCGGCCAGCCCGTGCACGGCATCGCGCACCCCGAAATGGGCCATATCTATCCGCGCCGCCACGCAGACGACCGCGACTTTCCCGGCATCTGCCCGCATCACGGCGATTGTCTGGAAGGCCTTGCCAGCGGCCCCGCGATTGCCGCGCGCTGGGGCGCATCATTGTCGCAATTGCCCGCGGATCATCCCGGCCACGCCATCATCGCGGATTACATCGCGCAGGCCTGCCACATGCTGTTTGCAGGCGTTGCGGTGGGCGAAGTGGTGGTTGGCGGCGGGGTGGCGAATACGCCGGGCCTGATCGAGCGCGTGGCAGAGCGCGCGCGCGAACTGGACGCGGGCTATCTGCCCGGAGGTTCGCGCCACCGCATCATCCGCCCGCGACTTGGCGGCGATGCCGGGATCATCGGCGCATTGATGCTGGCAAAGGCGGCTCTAGCGTAAGCTGAAACACGCCCGCGCCATTGCCTCGATGCGCGCCTGATCGGGCGCACCCTTGGGCGACACCCAGCTTCCCCCGACGCACAGCACCGGATCGAAAGCGAGCCATTCGGCGGCATTATCCGGCCCGATCCCACCGGTGGGGCAGAACCGGCACTGGCCAAACGGCGCGGCGAGCGCCTTTAACGCGGGCAAGCCGCCCGCTGCCATCGCAGGGAAGAACTTGAACCGGGTCAGCCCCATGTCCAGCCCGCGCATGATGTCGCCCGCATTGGCGATACCGGGAAGGAACGGCACGCCCGCCGCAATCGCTGCCTTGCCGAGCGGATCGGTCAGGCCGGGGGAGACGATGAACTCGCTGCCCGCCGCCAGTGCCGCATCCAGTTCCGCCGGGTTGGTGACAGTGCCCGCGCCGACAATCGCGCCGGGAACCTGCTTCATCGCGGCAATCGCAGGCAGCGCCGCCGGGGTGCGCAAGGTGACTTCGAGCACCCGCAGCCCGCCTGCCACCAGCGCCTCGGCCAAGGGGACGGCATGGGCGACATCATCAATCACGATCACCGGGATCACCGGGGCGACGCGCATCAGTTCATCAATCGTGGCCATCGTCAGATTCCCCCCGTGGTGAGCATCGCGCTCGCGCCGCGTTCGGCCCCGTCGGCAAAGCGGCGGAACATCCCGAACAATTCGCGCCCCGTGCCCATGTCGGCGCGCGGGTCGGGCGCTGGATCGCGGGCTGAAAGATCGGCGGTGGTCGAAAGCTCGCCCGTG
>JBGSKN010000055.1:0-11369 GCA_041741215.1 Erythrobacter sp.
AGCGCAGCAGGCTGGCGACCACGCCCGGCTGTGCCCGCCAATTGAGCGCGGACGCAGCAGAAGGTTCGGCCCGCACATCAGCCAGCCCGGTGCCCACCACCACCGCCCCGCGCGCAGGGTCAAGCTGACTGCGGGCAATCCAGCCCCGCGCGCCGTCGGGATCTTCGACCAGGCGCCAGCCTTCGCGCACCCGCACCACCTTCACCGGCAGGCCCTTGCGCTTATAGACCCATTCGATCGGGTATTCCTCGCTCGGCCCCACCCGCATGCGCACCTCGTCATAACGCAGTGACGCCCAGTATGGCAGCGCCCGTTCCTGCGCGCTCAGTGGCGCGGCGAGCGCGGCGGCCAGCGCCATGGCGAGAACGAAAAGGTTACGGAATCCCAACATTGGCGAGGCGATAGCGCCTTCAGGCCAGCGGATTCAAGGGCCTCATGCCGGATCGCTGCTTGACCGCGTGGCCCCTGCGGTATTAGCCGATGCCCATGCCAGAAATCCGCTCCCCGCTCGCCCGCCTACCCCTTGAGCGCCCGCGCGTGATCGTCACCCGCCACCTGATGCCCGAGGTCGAGGCGCGGATGCGCGAATTGTTCGACGTGGTGCTGAACGAGGCGGACGTGCCGCTGACCCGCGATCAGCTTACCTCCGCGATGCAGGATTGCGATGTGCTGGTGCCGACCGTGACCGACCGGATCGACGCCGATCTGATTGCGGGCGCGGGCGAACGGCTGGGCCTGATCGCCAATTTCGGCGCGGGGACAGAACATATTGCTCTGGCCGCCGCCGCTGCGCGAAAGATTATCGTCACCAACACGCCGGGCGTATTTACCGATGACACCGCCGATATCGCGATGGCCGGGATCATCGGCGTGCCGCGCCGCATCCGTGAAGGCACGGGGCTGGTGCGCAGCGGCAAGTGGACTGGCTGGGCGCCGTCCGGCCTGCTGGGGCGCAAGCTGGCGGGCAAGGTGCTGGGCATTGTCGGGATGGGCCGCATTGGGCAGGCGGTCGCGCACCGCGCCCGCGCCTTCGGGCTGGAGATCGCCTATACCAACCGCAAGCCGCTGCCCGAAGCGCTCGAACGGATGCTGGCGGCGCGTTACGTGGCCGATGTCGATGCGCTGATGGCAGAGGCCGACATCCTCACCCTGCATTGCCCGTTGACCGAGGACACGCGCCATCTGGTGAACGCGCGGCGGATCGCGCTGATGAAGCCGGGCAGCAGCATCATCAACACCGCGCGCGGCGAGCTGATCGATCAGGAAGCGCTGATCGCGGCGCTGCAATCGGGGCATCTGGCGGGCGCTGGGCTGGACGTTTACCCGGACGAGCCGAACGTCGACCCGCGCCTGATCGAACACCCCAACGTCATGACCCTCCCCCACATCGGCAGCGCGACGGCAGAGGGCCGCGAGGATTCGGGTCACAAGGTCATCGCCAATATCCGCATGTGGGCCGATGGCCACAGGCCGCCGGATCAGGTGCTGACGGCGTTGGTGCGAGGTTAACCACCCCACATCAGCCGCCCATCAGTCCCCCGTCAAAATCCGCTCCACCAGCTCCTTCACTGTCGGCGTGAAGTTGTTCGAATAGAACGGGTCCTGCTTGAAACGGTAGGCCGCGTGGCCGGCGAAGGCGAGATTGTTGTCCGGATCGCCGCCGTGGGCGATGTCCTGCAGGGTCTTCTGGATGCAGAAGCTGCGCGGATCGGCGAGGCGCCCGGTGGTGTGGTCGTCGTGGTCTTTCCAGCTGGAAAACCCGCAATGCGAAAGGCAGCCCATGCAGCCCTGCTGGTCGCCGCGGATCTGATCAGCGCTTTCGGGGGTCACGAACACCACCGTATTGTCCGGGGTCTTGAGGGCTTCGGTGAAACCCTCACCCATCCACGCCAGTGCCTTGCGCTGATCGCCGGGGTGGACCCAGAAATACTTCGCCTTGCCGTGATCGGACAAGGGAACGGTGCCCTCTTCCTCGTCACGCTTGAAGATCGGGATCTGACGTTCGCTGCGATGCATCAGGTCATAGAGGAACGGCGTCTTGACCGCGCTGGAATAGAAGCCGGTGGGCGAGAACTTGTGCAGCAGCACGTCGCCCGGCTCGACCGTGCGCAGCATGTCCTTCCATACCTGCGGGATCGGGCTTTCCTGCGTCAGCAAAGGCCGGGTGCCGAACTGGAAGACGATCTTGCCCAGTTCGGGGTTGTCGATCCAGTCATTCCATTCGCGCAGGAACCACACCCCGCCGGCCATGACGATGGCGGTGTCCTCGCTCACGCCCTCGGCGCGCATGGTGTCGCGCAGCGCCTTGACGCGGGGATAGGGATCTTCGGGAACCAGCGGGTCTTCGGCATTGGACAGGCCGTTGTGGCCGCCCGCCAGCCACGGGTCTTCATAGACCACCGCCGCCATCAGTTCCGGCACCTTGGAATAGCTGCGCTTCCACAGCGCGCGGAAGGCACGGGCCGAACTGATGATCGGCAGGTAGTGGACGTTGAACCGCTGGGCGATCTCGGCCAACTTGTAGGGCATGCCAGCGCCGCAAGTGACGCCGGTGATCAGCCCCTTGCAGTTCTCCAGCACCCCTTCAAGAACGGCTTGCGCCCCGCCCATTTCCCACAACACATTGATGTTGATCGCGCCCTTGCCGCCGGAAATCTCGTGCGCGCGCCGCACCTGTTCGGTCGCACCGTCGATGCCGTAGCGAACCAGTTGATCGAATCGTTCCTTGCGTGTCGCCTGGGGATAGATCTGCGGGACCGGGTTGCCGTCCACGTCATAGCTATCGGCATTCACCGCGCTGACCGTGCCGATACCGCCCGCCGCCGCCCAAGCGCCCGAACTGGCATGGTTGGTTGCCGATACGCCCTTGCCGCCTTCCACCAGCGGCCAAACTTCGCGCCCGCCATAGATGATCGGGCTCAATCCCTTGAACAATGAAAACTCCCCTTCGCGCCGTCTCTGACGCGCATTCCTCGTTTGTGACATAGTGATCAGACACGCGCGCCGCAACGATTGAGGCGGCGCTTTTGCTAGCCGACGCTACAGGCGCGGATCGCTTCGGGTTTGGTGCGGGCCTTGCCGCGCTCAAACCGCGCAAAATATCCTTTGATGTCGGGCCGTTCGACATATTCCACCAGCACATAGCCGATTGCCTCAAACTCGCAGAACAACAACCGGTGCGGCAGGCCGTGCGTGCCGACCGGGCTATTGCTTTCCACAAGGATGATCTGCCCACCGGCATTCAATGCGGGCCACATGTGCCACAGAAAGGCGTAAGGCTCGGTCACTTCGTGATACATGTGAACCATGAAAATCCGGTCGAAACTGTCGGGTGGCAGTTGCGGATCGGCGGCTTCGCCCAGCTTGATGGAGATATTTTCAAGCCGCTCTCGCTCAACCCGGCGGCCCAGCCGTTCCAGCGCATCGCGGCTGATGTCCTGCGCCAGCACCCGGCCTTCGTCCCCTACCCGCTCGGCCAGTCGCACGGTGTAATATCCCTCACCCGCGCCGATATCCGCCACAGTCATCCCGGCGCGGATATCGGCGAGGTCCATCACCACCTTCGCCTCGCCCCGTTCATCGCGCACGTCTTCGTTGGAAAACTGGTTGGAAATCACTCTGGCAACCGGACGATCCGGCTTGGGAAATTCGAGCGCGCTGTCGGGCCGATCCGCCGCAACGGGCATGATCTGTTCGCAGGCTGGCAGCAACGCCGTGGCCGCAACCATCACTGCCACCGCCAGCAGACGCCGCATCGCCATCATTATTCGACATCCTCGATTTCGACCGTCTCTCCCGTCACCCGCTGGGCAAGCGCCGCCGAGATGAACAGGTCGATTGCGCCATCAAGGACGCTGTCCGGCGCGGTTGAAACGACCCCGGTGCGCAAGTCCTTGACCATCTGATAGGGCTGCAACACGTAGGAGCGAATCTGGTGGCCCCAGCCAATTTCGCTCTTTTCCTGATACTCGCCGCTCGCTGCGGCTTCGCGCATCGCCATTTCGCGTTCGAACAGCCGCGCTTTGAGCATGTTCATCGCGGTTTCGCGGTTCTTGTGCTGGCTGCGATCATTCTGGCAGGCAACCACGATCCCGGTCGGGATGTGGGTGAAACGCACCGCAGAATCGGTGGTGTTGACGTGCTGCCCGCCCGCACCCGAAGCGCGATAGGTATCCACCTTCAGGTCAGCAGGGTTGATATCAATTTCAAACGTATCGTCGATCACGGGATAAACCCACACCGAACTGAACGAGGTGTGCCGCCGCGCGCTGCTGTCATAGGGGCTGATGCGGACGAGCCGGTGGACGCCGCTTTCGGTCTTGGCATAGCCATAGGCGTTTTCGCCCTTGATCAGCAGCGTGGCCGATTTGATCCCGGCCTGATCGCCGGCCTGATATTCGACCGTTTCGACCTTGAATCCGCGCCGTTCGGCCCAGCGGCCATACATGCGAAACAGCATTTCGGCCCAGTCCTGGCTTTCCGTGCCGCCTGCACCTGCGTGGATTTCGAGATAGGTGTCATTGCCGTCCGCCTCACCCGAAAGCAGCGCCTGCACCTTGTCGGCATCGGCGCGGTCTGCGAGCCGTTCGAGCGTTTTCAACCCGTCATCGACAATGCTGCTCTCGCCCTCGGCCTCACCCATTTCGATGAACTCGATCGCATCGGCCATTTCGGCAGCGATTTCGTTGACGGTGTTGACCGCATTTTCGAGCGTTTTCTGCTCGCGGCTGATCGCCTGAGCCTGTTTGGGATTGTCCCACAGCGACGGATCCTGCACCCGCGCGTTGAGTTCATCGAGCCGCCGAAGCGCACGTTCCCAGTCAAGCGACAGACGCACCAATGCCAGCGCCGCTTCGATCCGGTTGATAAAGGCTTGGGCCTCGGCCCGCATGATTGATCCTTTGGTCACGCAAAAAGTCGGCCCCGCTTAACGCTGGCGGCGCGATTGTAAAGCGCCCCGCGCTGCGCGGCCCCTGCTGCACCATCTCCGGCGCAGCGGGGGCAAGGGCCGGTCAGTAAATCCCGCCCTGTTCTTCGGCGAAACTGGCGGGCCGGTCATCGGGCGCATCAATCGCCATGCTTTCGGCATTTTCGCGGCCAGCGCGGATCAGCTGAAGGATTTCGTTGCGCCGCGCCGCGATTTCGTCCTGCCGGGTGAAACGTTCCGGTTCGGTATCAGGTTTGAACGCTTCCCAGATAATGGCCGATCGCGGATCATCGGTCGGCCACCCGTCAAATACCTGTTTGCCAGAGCGGCGATCCACCCGCACCATCCGGACGCCCTGCGGCGCGACGGGGGGAAGATCGGACCATTTCTGGCGAGTCTTTTCGATCAGGCTCTTGATGATCGGTGCCGCAATCGTGCCGCCATAGGCATATCCGCCCATATCACGCGGCTGGTCAAAGCCGACATAGGCGCCCGCCACATATTGCTGGGTGCCGCCGATGAACCACACATCCTTTGGCCCGGTTGTGGTGCCGGTCTTGCCGAACAGCGGCAGATTGAGCGGATTGAGCACCGTCGCCGTCCCCCGGCTGACCGCGCCGCGCAGCATGTGCATCACCTGAAACGCGGTGCGCGCGTCCATCGCCTGCTGGCCCCTGATGCCCATGCGCGGCATTGGTTTGCCGTCCCATTCGGCCATGCTGCACCCACGGCAATTGCGGGTATCGGCGCGCCACAGCACCTTGCCGCGCCGGTCTTGCACATAATCGATAACGGTCGGCGCATTCAGCCGCCCATGATTGGCGAGCGCGCTGTAACCGCTCACCATCTTCACCAGCGTCGTTTCGCCTGCGCCCAGCGCGGTGGAAGGATAGGGCGCAAACTTGCCAATCCCGAGCTTTTCGATCTCCTCGACAACATTGGGCATACCCGCAGCCATGCCGATCTGCACGGTCATGATATTCTGCGATTGTTCAAGGCCATACCGCATCGGGTGCTGCCCACCGGCGCCGCGCCCGCCGCGAATGCACTTTTCGCCGAGGTTGGCGCCCTGATAATAGCAGAAGCGCGAATTATCGACCTGGGTTGACGGAGTCATGCCATTGTCCAGCCCGGCGGCATAGACGAACGGTTTGATCGTCGAGCCCGGCTGCCGCATCGCCTGTGTCGCGCGGTTGAAATCGGACAGGCGGTAGTCAAACCCGCCCTGCATCGCCACCACGCGGCCTGATGGCGCGGCCTGCACCACCAATGCCCCTTGGGCCTCGGGAATGGTGCGCACCTGCCAGCCATTGCCCGCAGGGCTGGCGGCGATCACGTCGCCCGCCTTCAACGCATTGGGCAGGCCCGATAGCGGTGCCTCAGCGCCATCAGCAAAGCCGATCCGCGCCGATGATCCGCTGCGGCTGGTGACGACACCGATGCGCCAGTTACGATAATTGATCCCCAAAGGCGAGCTGGCAAGCTGGCCCGCCCAATTGCCTTCGCCAACGTCAATAGTGGCAATCGGCCCGCTCCATGCGCGTCCGCCGTGATAGCGCAGCAGCCCTTCACGCAAGGCATCGCGCGCGGCGAGCTGGATGTCGGGATCGAGCGAGGTGCGCACCCACAGCCCCCCGGCATAGACGCTGTTGCCGCCATCTTCGGCGGTTTCTCCGAAGCGGTCGATCAGTTCACGGCGCACTTCTTCGAGGAAATATCCCGCATCGACGCTGCGTTCGCGGTGCTGGGTGACAAGGCCCAAAGGCTTGCCCGCCGCCGCGCGACGCTGCGCCGTAGTGATGAAGCCATTGGCCTCCATCTGATCCAGCACGAAATTGCGGCGATCCAGCGCAACCTGTTCCTGCCCCTTGCGGCCATAGCGTTCGGGCGCCTTGGGCAGGATCGCCAGAAACGCCATCTGGTGCAGTTCCAGCTCGTCCACGTCGCGATCAAAATAGGCGCGCGAGGCCGCCTGCACCCCGAACGAGCGCCGTCCCAGCTGGATTTCATTGAGGTAAAGCTCAAGGATTTCCTGCTTGGTCAGCACCTGTTCGATGCGTCCGGCAAGGATCATTTCCTTGAGTTTGCGCGTGACCGAATATTCATCGCCCAGCAGCAGGTTCTTGGCGACCTGCTGGGTGATCGTCGACCCGCCGACCGCGCGTTCGCCCGATCCCATCTTGCTGGCATAATCGAACACCGCGTTCATTGTGCCGAAAATATCGACCCCGCCGTGGCTGAAGAAGGTCTTGTCCTCGGCCGCGAGATAGGCCTCGATCAGCTGTTCGGGGAAATCAGCATATTGCAGCTGCACCCGGCGTTCGCGGGCGTAGGAATGGACGATCTCGCCATCCACCCCGCGCACCACCGAAGGCAGCGGGGTTTCATAGGTCAGCAGCGCGTCAGCCTCGGGCAAATCGCTGGCGAGCCATACGAAAACTGCAATCCAGATCACCAGAGCCACGCCAATCGCAGCCGCAGCAAGCTTGAACAATAGGCTTTGCCGCCACTTTTCGCCAAACCACGCCAGTGCAGCCGCGACATCGCGGTTCACGCGGTAGCGCAGATAGGCCCAAAGCGGCGGGTTGTCAGAGGTGGTTGTAAGGTCGGTCATGGACGCGATGCGACTAGCACGCACGCAGGCGCGATGGCTAGCCGGTTTCGGTGGCTATTGCGCGCTCACGGCTTGCGCAGACGTATCGGCGCGGCGGGCGAAATAGACCTGCACCGCGCGCGCCAGCACGCTGGCATATTGCGCCCGGCCTTCCTTGGTGGTCAGCCGCGCCCTGTCATCCCGATTGGTCACAAACCCGCTTTCGAACAACACCGACGGCACATCGGGCGCGCGCAGCACCGCCAGTGCGGCGGATCGGCGCGGCTGCGCGTGGAAAGCGAGTTTGTCCCCGCCTTCGCGCAGCACCAGCCCGCCAAATTCGATCGCGTTTTCCTGCGTGCGCTGCTGCGAGAGTTCGACCAGAATCGCGCTCACAGCCTGGCTCTGCCCATCGATTGCGATGCCGTTCAGCCGATCGGCGTCGTTCTCTCGCGCGGCGAAGCGTGCGGCCGCCTCGCTCGAAGCGTCATCGGACAAGGTATAGACGCTCGCCCCGCTGACATCATCGCGCTCCCCGGCGGAATCAGCGTGGATCGAGATGAACAGGTCGGCTTCGAGCAGCCGGGCAATTTCGGGCCGGTAGCCCAGCGGCAGGATGCGGTCATCCGCGCGGGTCAATGCCACCCGGATACCGCCCGCGCGCAGCAATTCATCACGCAGCGCCAGCGCGATGGCGAGCGTGATGTCCTTTTCATTGACCTTGCGCCCCTGCGCATCGGTGCCGACAGCGCCGGGATCGCGCCCGCCATGCCCGGCATCGATCACCACCAGGGGGCGCGCGGGGTCATCAGGGCCGGCAATGCCGGGCAGTTCAAGCGGCGGCGCGCGTGCTTCGTCCACCACAAACCGCAGCACATAATCGCGCCCCCATTGCGGCACCGGGATCAGCGCCCCCAATGCCGCCGCCCCGCCCAACAGCAACAGGGGTGCCAGAAGCACGATCAGCAACATGGTGCGATAGCTCATATCCAAAGGGGCTTACGTTCTTGCGACTGCGAAACGCAATAGAGTTGCGGGGTTTGCCCCACAGTGCTAGCGCTGCGATCAGAGAGGTTGCAACATGGTGCCTTGGTGCCCTGACCGCTTCACTCTCTCGCTACCGGGCGCGTATTTATTCCCGCTTCCGGTTCACAACAGGTTGATGCAGTGACGAAACGCTTTCCCCCACCCACCAGTATAGCGCGCGTTTCGCTCGCCCTCGGTGTGATGGATCAAAGCGCGGCCCAAGGTTTTTCACCACGCCGCAGTTGCGTTGCAGCAGACACGAACTTCGTGCCCTTCGTTCTTGGCCTGCCCTTTGGCGGAACCATTGCCGGATCAGGCGCGGCAACCAACCCCGGCGTGGCTTTTGGCCGTGCCGGTTTCCCACACAATTCGCGCCCCCTGGATGCCCCATTGCGGGCAAGGCCGGGCGCATGGAGAATATTCAATGTCAACGCGCATGCTTATCGATGCGCGCCACCCGGAAGAAACCCGGGTGGCGGTTCTTGCAGGCAACCGGATTGAGGAATTCGATTTCGAATCTGCCGAACACAAGCAGATCAAAGGCAATATCTATCTCGCCAAGGTAACACGGGTCGAACCATCGCTTCAGGCGGCTTTTGTCGATTTTGGCGGCAATCGCCACGGGTTCCTCGCCTTCAGCGAAATCCACCCCGATTACTACCAGATCCCCAAGGCGGATCGTGATGCGCTGCTGGCCGAAGACGCCGAAGCCGCTGAGGAAGAAGAGCGCCTGCGCGCTGAGGACGAAGACGAAGGCATCTCCCCCGGCGACGAATACGACGCCGAAGATGACAGCGGCGATGCGCTCGCTGAAGACCTGGCCGAAAACGGGCTTGAGGAAGTCGACACCTCGGACAAGGATGATGTCGCCACCATCGAAGGCGGCGCATCGGACGACGATGGTTCCGATGACGAAAACGGCGATGATGAACCCGCCGAAGACGATCAGGCCGACGAAACGGGTCGTGGCCGCGGCCGTCGTGGGCGCCGCCGGCAGGGTGGCCGAGGCGACAAGGGCGGCGATAAGGACAGCGGTTCGGGCCGCAGCCGCGCCAAGCAGGTCGACGAAGTCCGCGCCAAGCGTCAGGAACTACGCCGCCGTTACAAGATCCAGGACGTGATCCAGCGCCGTCAGGTGTTGCTGGTGCAGGTCGTCAAGGAAGAACGCGGCAACAAAGGCGCGGCGCTGACATCCTATCTCAGCCTGGCCGGGCGCTACACCGTGCTGATGCCCAACTCGTCGAGCGGCGGCGGGATCAGCCGCAAGATCAGCTCGACCAGCGATCGCAAGCGCCTGAAAGACATGGTATCCGATCTCAAGCTGCCGCGCAGCATGGGTCTGATCGTGCGCACTGCCGGGATGAGCCGCACCAAGCCCGAAATCAAACGCGATTTCGATTATCTCGCCCGCGTCTGGGATGAAATCCGCGAAAAGACCCTGGCCTCGGTCGCGCCTGCGCTGATCCATTCAGACAGCGACCTGATCAAGCGCGCGATCCGCGACATCTACAACAAAGAGATCGAAGAAGTCGTGGTCGAAGGCGAGGATGGCTACAAATCGGCCAAGGCCTTCATGAAAATGCTGATGCCCAGCCATGCGCGCCGGGTAAAAGCCTATTCCGATCCCGTCCCGCTGTTCCAGCGTTATGGCGCCGAAGATCAGCTGCGCGCGATGTATGATCCGATGGTGCAGCTCAAATCGGGCGGCTACCTGATCATCAACCCGACCGAGGCGCTGGTGTCGATCGACATCAACTCCGGCCGTTCGACCAAGGAACACGGGATCGAGGCGACCGCGCTTCACACCAATCTTGAAGCGGCCAGGGAAATCGCCCGCCAACTGCGCCTGCGCGATATGGCCGGTCTGGTGGTGATCGACTTCATCGACATGGAATATTCGGGCAACGTCCGCAAAGTCGAAAAGGCGATGAAGGATGCGCTGAAAAACGACCGTGCGCGCATTCAGGTGGGCCGCATTTCCAGCTTCGGCCTGATGGAAATGAGCCGTCAGCGCCTGCGCACCGGGGTTCTCGAAGCGACCACGCGTTCGTGCCCGCATTGCGATGGCACCGGTCTGGTGCGCACCGCATCATCCGCCGGGCTTTCGGCGCTGCGCCTGATCGAGGACGAGGCCGCCAAGGGCAAAGGCACGCTGATCCGGCTTTGCGCCAGCACCGAAGCGGCAATCTACCTCCTCAACGAAAAGCGCGCTGATCTGGTCGAGATCGAACAGCGCTTTGGCGTGAGTGTCGAAGTGGTGCCCGAAGGCGAGGACGAAGGCGCCAAGATGAGCGTGTCGAGCGCTGGCCCGCGCCCGTTACAGGCTCCCAAATTTGAACCGATCATCGACGAGGAAGAGGACGAAGACCTCCCCGAAGACGAGTTCGAAGAAGACGAGGAAGAGCGCGAAGCACCCCAGCATCGCCAGCGCAGCGGCAGCAGTGAACGCCGCGACGAAGGCGAAAGCGAAGATGACGCCGCCCGCCGCAAGAAGCGTCGCCGTCGGCGCGGAGGCCGCAATCGCAGTCGCGGTGAGCGTGAAGACGGCATCGAAGGCGAAAGCGAAGCTGAAGACAGCGGCGATAGCGGCGAAGACGCCGATGATCGCAGCGATGCACCTGCGGGCGAAACCGGCGATGATGGCACCGTTGATGCAGAGGGTCGCCCCAAAAAGCGCCGTCGCCGCGGCGGTCGCGGTCGCAAGCGGCGCTCGGATGAAGGCGAAGGCGGCGAAGGCGAAAGCGCCGATGGCGAAGCGCCAGCGGACGCAGCCGAAGCCGGGGTCGAAGCCGGGGATGACGGCCTGACCGTGGTCGAGGCTGA
>JBGSKN010000056.1:0-1721 GCA_041741215.1 Erythrobacter sp.
AGCGGCTCGATGCAGCGGTGGCGGCTGAGCTTGCCCCGCTTAAGCTCGATGCCGCCCGGTTCCGCACCGCAATCACGCCGCTGCCCGAAGAGCGCTGGAACGCGCACGGCATGGATGCGGTGGAGTTCCTGATCTCGACCAACCCCGGCGCAGATTTCGCCGCCCTCGGCAAGATTGCCAGCGGCGGGGAATTGTCGCGCTTCATCCTCGCGCTGAAGGTCGCGCTGGCAGAGCAGGGCGGGGCGGCAACGATCATCTTTGACGAAATTGACCGCGGCGTGGGCGGGGCGGTGGCTTCTGCCATCGGTGAGCGGCTGGCGCGGCTGGCGTCCCGCGAAGGGCAATTGCTGGCGGTGACGCACTCTCCGCAGGTCGCGGCGCGTGGGCAGCAGCACTATCTGATCGCCAAGGCATTAAGCGGCACGGTGACGCGCACCAGCGTGGTGCTGCTCGATGCGGCGGGCAGGCAGGAGGAGATTGCGCGCATGCTCTCAGGCGCTGAAGTGACGCCAGAGGCACGCGCGCAAGCGGATCGGTTGCTGGAGCGGGTTTAGAAAATCGACCCGCTCCCCGGTTAGCCAAACGGGTTTTGCGTTACTGCCGGGCGTACCACTGCCCGGTGCCACGCGACGCGGTGGCCGAATACCATTCCATGGTCAGTGACCCGTTTCGCCCCGCATCGTCTCCGTCCTTGCCCTGAATGGCGCCTACACAGCCAAGCGGCGTTTGCGGCCCTGGCTTGCCCATATAGTTGCATCCGTAAATCAACGCCGTTGTTCCGGCGTTATCTTTGGTGGTGCAGGTCATGTGAATGTCGAACAGGCGTTATCGGGCTGGGTCATGCCGATACAGCGCACGGTGCCCTTTTGCACCGATCCATCGTCAAAAGTGGTTGTGTAGGAACCGTTGACGATTCCCCCACCGCTTTGTTGTCCGTCTGGCCCGGTCATTCCGCCAATGGACTCAACAGGTTGCCAAACAACATCATAGGTGAAACTCTGAGCAATCGCCGTCCCGCCAAATAAAAGAGACGCTGCGGCAACAGATATAACTTTATGATATAGCATCGGTTATTCCCCCCCCGAATATGCAGATGCCATAAGCAACTGCATCGACTCGATAGTCGTCACGCTCCCCTGAGATCTGACTAACACAAGATCGCTTGTTTTACAAAGCGGTCTATTAAGCGGGCACCTTGTCGTTTCGAGGATAAATGCGATTGCAAGTCCCCGGCAACTGACGGGGCATGCAAGGTTCAGCGAACCTCATCTGCGGATCGGGCGCCGCACTTTTCGCCGCTTTGCTAATCGGGCATAGGGGCGCCAAAGGAAATCGAACCAATGCCGTCCAGTCAGCGCGCCACCATCACCGAAGCCGATGCTGCCAATGAGCTGATGCGGTTGGCGCGCGCGATTGCCAGGCATGACCGGCTGTATCACGCCGAGGATTCGCCGGAGATTTCCGATCCCGAATATGATGCGCTCGTCCGCCGCAATGCCGAATTGGAGGCGGCGTTTCCGCATCTGATCCGCGACGATTCGCCCACGCGCAAGGTCGGCCATGCGATTGCCGCCTCGCCACTGGGCAAGGTCGCGCATGAGGTGCGGATGATGAGCCTCGACAATGCCTTCAGCCCGGAGGAGGTGGCCGAATGGCTGGCGCGGATGCGGCGGTTTTTGAACCTGCCCGATGGCGATCCGCTGGCGCTGACGGCCGAAGAC
>JBGSKN010000057.1:0-8142 GCA_041741215.1 Erythrobacter sp.
CCCCTGCACCGTGCCATCCTCGCCCGGCACGCCGTGAAGCGCGTTGAACACGACATCGGGCCTGGCTTCGGCGAGCCTGAGCGCGACATCGCGGCCCATGTCGATCCGGGTGACACGGTGGCCCTTGCTCTCCAGCGCATCAGCCACGCCCGCGCCGCTCGACAGCGAGACTTCGCGTTCATTCGCCCAGCCGCCCATCAGGACGGCGACGTGAAGGAGTTTGCGCGCGCTCACGGCCGCCCCACCCGCTGGATTTCCCATTCGAGGCTGACGCCGCAATGGGCATAGACTTTCTCGCGCACCAGTTCGCCCAGTCCTTCGATATCGGCGCTGGTAGCGGTGCCGGTGTTGATCAGGAAATTGGTGTGTTTTTCGCTCACCTGCGCGCCGCCGAGGGTTAGCCCACGGCATCCGGCGGCATCGACCAGTTCCCACGCCTTCATCCCGTCCGGGTTCTTGAAGGTCGAACCGCCGGTCTTGGTGCGCAGCGGCTGCGATGCTTCGCGCGCGGCGGCGATGCGGTCCATTTCTGCGCCAATTTCCGCCGGATCGCCGGGCGTGCCGCGCAGCCGGGCCGAAACCACAATCGCCCCGTCAGGTAGCGCCGAGTGGCGATAGGTGTAGTGGAGATCAGCCATGGGCAGCGTCACCAATTCGCCATCGGGAAGGATCACATCGCAGGTGACGAGGATATCGGCGACCTCACGCCCGTAAGCCCCGCCATTCATCCGCACGAACCCGCCGACCGTGCCGGGAATGCCGCGCAGAAACTCCAGCCCGGCAATCCCGTTATCGCGCGCGGTGGAGGCGACCAGAATCCCGCTTGCCCCGCCGCCGCAGGTGAGTTCGTTCTCACCGCTGACCTTGCAGCCCGCAAACGCTTTGCCCAGTCGCACCACCACGCCGGGCACGCCGCCATCGCGGATGATCATGTTTGATCCCAATCCCAGCGCCATCACCGGAATTTCCCCGCCGAGCCGTTCGAGGAAGGACTTGAGATCATCCAGATCCGCCGGTTCAAACAGCCAATCGGCCGCGCCGCCGGTCTTGAACCACACATAGGGTGCAAGCGGCGCCTTGCAGGTCAGCCTGCCCCGCACCCCATCGAGCGGGATTGGCGCGGCGACCGCGCCTTCGACCGCACAGGTCGGGGCTGCGCCGTTGTCGTATTCGTAGCTGTCGCCGGGCTGGTTCATGCCCCGCCTCGCTTCGCCGCAATCGCAGGCGCAAGGCCAGCTGCCCAGCGCGTGATATCGCCAGCACCCAGGCACACCACCATATCGCCCGGCGCAATCTCACCTGCGAGTTCTTCGGCAAGTGCATCGGCACCTTCGATCACCCGCGCCGCACGGTGCCCGCGCGCCTTCATCCCCGCCACCAGCGCGATGTGATCGACCCCCGGCAAAGGCTCCTCACCCGCAGAATAGACCGGGGCGACATAGGCGATATCGGCGTCGTCAAAGCACGACTGGAAGGCGTCCATCAGATCATTGAGCCGCGAATAGCGGTGCGGCTGCGCGACCGCGATCACCCGGCCTTCCGTCCCGGCAACCGCTTCGCGCGCGGCGGAAAGCACCGCGCGGATTTCGACCGGGTGGTGGGCGTAATCATCGATGATCGTCGCCGCGCCGCCATCCACCGCGACGCTGCCAACCTTGGTAAACCGCCGCCGCACCCCGCCGAACCGGGCGAAGCCGGTGCAGATCACTTCGTCGCTGCAACCCATCTCTATCGCCACCGCAATCGCGGCGAGCGCGTTCTGGACATTGTGGCGCCCCGGCATTGGCAGATGCACGCCTTCGATCCGGCGATCTTCGGCTCCGCGCTGACGCACGATCACATCGAACGTGTTGCCACCCGCATTGCTGCGCACGTTCACCCCGCAGATATCGGCTTGCAACGAGAAGCCGTAGGTCACCACCTTGCGATCACGCACCTGCCCGATCACCGCCTGCACTTCGGGGTGATCGATGCACAATACCGCCGCGCCGTAGAACGGGACGTTGTGGATGAACTCGACGAACGCCTTCTTCACCCCGTCGAAATCGCCGTAATGATCGAGGTGTTCGGGATCGATATTGGTGACGACCGCGATGGTGCCGTCAAGCCTCAGGAAGCTGCCGTCGCTCTCATCCGCTTCAACCACCATCCAGTCGCTATCGCCGAGCCTTGCGTTGGAGCCATATTGTTCGATGATCCCGCCGTTGATGACGGTCGGATCGACCCCGCCCGCATCGAGCAGGCAGGCGATCATGCTGGTGGTGGTGGTCTTGCCATGCGTGCCTGCCACCGCGACGGTGGATTTCAAACGCATCAGTTCGGCCAGCATCTCCGCACGGCGCACCACCGGGATGCGGTTTTCGAGCGCGGCGGCGACTTCGGGATTGGTGCGGCGCACTGCGGTGGAGGTGACGACCACGGCGGCGCCATCAACATTCTCACGCGCGTGGCCGATATGCACTTTGATCCCGCGCGCGCGCAGGCGTTCAACGCTCGGCCCTTCGGCGATGTCGCTGCCCTGCACATTGTAGCCAAGGTTGCGCATAACCTCGGCAATGCCGGACATCCCGATCCCGCCGATGCCGACGAAGTGGATCGTGCCGATATCAGTGCCGACACCTTTCACCGGACACCTCCGGTGAAGGGTGTCGTCCGCGCAGCCTTGCGGGTCGCGGTTTGCGGGCGGGTCGCAGTTTGCGCGGCACGGGGCGCGGCTTCGCCCACGCGGATCACGTCCATCAGATCTATCCCGCTCATGCTTTCGACCAGATCAGCAAGGTCCCTCGCCGCGTCGGGCCGCCCGCAATTGAAGGCGCAATGCGCCGCGTTGGCGAGGCTGGCGGGGTTCATCGCCATAGCCTGAATCTGCTTGGCGAGTTCCTTGGGCTGGAACGCGTCCTGCCGGATCATCCGCGCGCCCCCCGCCCGCACCATCTCGCGGGTGTTGACCGCCTGATGATCGTCGGTCGCGATCGGCAGCGGGATCAGGATCGCCGGACGGCCCACCGCGGTCAATTCGGCTATCGTCGATGCGCCCGCGCGCCCGATGAACAGGTGCGCATCAGCCAGCCGTTCGTGCATGTCTTCGAAATAGGTACCGAGTTCGGCGGGAATGTCATGCTCGGCATAGCGCTTGCGCACCGCCTCAAGGTCTTCCGCGCGGCACTGCTGGGTCACCTGCAACCGCTGGCGCAGCGCGGGCGGCAACATCGCGAGGCCATCGGGCACCACTTCGGACAGCACCCGCGCGCCCTGACTGCCGCCGGTCACGAGGATGCGCAGCAGGCTTTCTTCGGTAAAGGCCGGGAAATCCGACGCGCGCAAGGCGAGCACATCGGCGCGCACCGGATTGCCGGTGAGGTGCACCTTGGCGGCGTGTTTTGGATTGAGCCGATCAACCTTGTCATACGAGGTCGCGATTCCATCAACCCGGCCTGCCAGCAGCCGGTTGACCCGGCCCAACACCGCGTTCTGTTCGTGGATCACGCTCGGCAGACCAGCAGCGGTCGCCGCCAGCAGCGCGGGCAGCGAGGGATATCCGCCAAAGCCGACAATGGCCGACGGCGCAAAGGCATCAAACAGCCTGAGCGCCATGCTGCGCCCTTCGATCACCGCGCGCACGCCCGCAGGCCAGCGCAGCGGATTCTTGCCGAACCGCCCGGCGGGCAGCACATGCGCGGTCAGAAAATCGGGCTTGCCCGGAATGGCCGCGCCGCGTTCATCTGTCATCAGCGCCACATGATGGCCGCGCTGGTGAAGTTCCGCCGCCAGCGCAAACGCCGGGATCAGGTGCCCGCCGGTGCCCCCTGCGGCCAGCACGAAATGCCGTGATGCGCCAGAGGGCAAGGGGGTCGGTATCTCGCTGGTCATGCGCGCTCCTCCTTGCGATCGATCAATCCGCGCAAGCCCCCGCCCTCGCTGGCGAGGAACGGATTGCGCCGGGTGATCGCCAGCAATAGCCCAAGCGTGAAGCACACCGCCAGTGTCGATGATCCGCCATAGGAAATCAGCGGCAAGGTCATCCCCTTGGACGGGAACAATTTGAGGTTCACCAGAATGTTGATGAACGCCTGCCCGCCGAACTGGGTAATCAGCCCCGCCCCTGCGAGCAGCGCGAACAGATTGTCCTCGTTCACCAGCCGCAGCAGCGCGCGCAGCACCAGCCCGCAATATAACAGCACGATCATGGCGCAGATGATCAGCCCGAATTCCTCACCGATCACCGAGAAGATGTAATCAGTATGCGCTTCGGGCAGGTTCATCTTGCGGATACCGAGCCACAAGCCGCTGCCCGTCCACCCGCCTGCCGTCAGCGTGCGCTGCGCCAGATCGACCTGAGCGAACGCAGTGCCGCCGCCCAGAAACCCGTCAATCCGGTGGCGGGCATTGTCGTAGAAGAAATAGGCCAGCGTCAAACCGCCCATGCCCAGCGCGATCATCCCGCCGATGCGCTGCCACGCAATGCCCGCCAGCAACACCATCACCAGCCAGATCCCTGCGAACAGGATCGCATCCCCTAGGTTGGGTTGCAGCATCAGCAGCCCCGCCACCAGCGCCATCAGCCCGGTCACATACCAGATCACCGGCAGGCCGGGATCGCGCAGCCGCCAGCTCAATATCCATGCGCAGATGATCGCAAAACCGGGTTTCAGAAATTCCGACGGCTGCAATGACATGCCAAAATTGATCCAGCGCCGCGCACCGTTCTTTTCCTCGCCAATGATCGGCACCGCGAACATCAGCGCCAGCATGATCGCCCCGACCAGAATGCCAATCCGGCGCGCCTGATCCCGGCTGGCAAACGAAAGGCCGATCATCAACGTCAGACCCATCAACTGGAACACGATGTGCCGTTTGAAGAACATGAACTCATCAAGGGTGACGGCGGCGGTCGACAATTGATCGGCGCTGGCGGGCGAGGCGGCGGCAACCGCGACAATGCCAGTCGCCATCAGGGCCGCTATCAGCAGCAGCAGCACCTTGTCGATTTCGCTCCACCAGATGCGCAGGGCATCACGCCGGCGGCGCTGGGTCGGAACCGGGGCGAGTGAATGGGTGCGTGCGCGCGTCGCTGCGCTATAGGTCGGCGCGGTCATGACGGGGTGCCCCGGATCAAATCGCCGCCTGAACCTGTATCGCAGCCCGTGATCGCGCCGACCATCTGGCGGAAATGGTGCCCGCGCTTTTCATAATCGCGAAACTGGTCGTAGCTGGCACAGGCCGGTGACAACAAAACCACATCACCCGGACGCGCGGCTGCGGCGGCGCGGCGCACGGCTTCGCTGATAAGTTCGCAGCGTTCAACGCGGACCCGCCCTTCCAGCAGGTCGGCAAATACCGGCCCGGCTTCACCCACCGTATAGGCCGCCGCAACATTGCCGAGGTGATCGCCGCAAGCGCCCAGCCCATCTTCCTTGGGCAGGCCGCCGACGATCCAGTGGATGCGCCGGGCGGCGTTGTTGATCGCCGGATCGGGCGGAAACGCGGCCAGCGCCGGGGCGGCAGAGGCAGCGTTGGTCGCCTTGCTGTCATTGATATAGACCACGCCCCCGGCATCGCACACCCGTTCCATCCGGTGCGGCAACCCGCGATAGGAAGCAAGACCATCGGCAATGGTCGCATCGCTCAGGCCAAGCTGGCGGCAGATGGCAACTGCCACCGCTGCATTCTGGGCGTTGTGCGGCCCGGCGAGCGATGGTGAACGCCCTTCGGCAAACCCGCCCGCCGCAAGATCATCGGTCTTGATCCGCACGACCGGCTTGCCCGCTGCGGCGATTTGATCGGCAATCGCGCGGGACGGCGCATCCTCATCGCAGATCAGCGCGGTGCCGGCGGCCTGCATCTGGAACAACCGCTCTTTCGATGCGGCATAGGCCGCAAACCCGGTATAGCGATCAAGGTGATCGGGGGTGACGTTGGTCAGCGCGGCGATATCGCAATCGAGCGTGAAGGTAAGATCGATCTGGAAACTCGACAATTCGAGCACATAGACCCCGCCATCTGGCAGCGGTGCCTGCGCCAGAATCGGCACGCCGATATTGCCGCCCATCACCGATGGCACACCCGCCCGCGTCAATATGTGGTGCACCAGCGCGGTGGTGGTCGATTTGCCGTTGGTGCCGGTAATCCCGACCACGCGGTGCGCAGGCAGATGCGCGCGGGCCATCGCGAACAGTTCGATATCGCCGATCACCGGCAGGCGGTAATGCCATGCGTGCGGCCCGATCGGGTGGGTGTTCAATGGCACGCCGGGCGACACCACCACGCCCGCAAACCCGGTCAGATCAAGCTCCAGCGGATCAATCAGGCGGCACCGGCCCTCAAACGGCGCGCGCGCCACGTCCTGCCGATCCCACGCGATCACCTCCGCCCCGCTGGCAATCAGCGTTTCAGCCACCGCAGCGCCCGAACGCGCAAGTCCCAGAACCGCATAGCGTTGATCGGCAAAGGCGGGGGAGGTGATCACGCGCGCATCGCCCCTTACCGCAGTTTCAACGTGGAAAGACCGATCAGCGCGAGCACCATGGCGATGATCCAGAACCGAATCCCGACCTTGCTCTCGCTCCAGCCCAATTGTTCAAAATGATGGTGGATCGGTGCCATGCGGAACACCCGCCTTCCGGTGCGTTTGAACCAGAACACCTGCACGATCACCGAAACAGCCTCAAGCACGAACAGCCCGCCGACGGTCGCGAGCACGACTTCGTGGTGCGAAGCGACGGCAATCGCGCCGAGCGCCCCGCCCAGCGCCAGCGACCCGGTATCGCCCATGAACACCGCGGCGGGCGGCGCGTTAAACCACAGGAACGCCAGCCCCGCACCCATGATCGCCGCACAGAAAATCGCCAGCTCTCCCGCGCCCGGCACGTAGGGAATGCCGAGATAGGCGCTGAAATCAGCCCGCCCCACCAGATAGGCGATGATCGCGAACGTCCCGGCCGCGATAATCACCGGCATGATCGCCAGCCCATCCAGCCCATCGGTCAGGTTGACCGCATTGCCCGCGCCCACGATAACAAATGCGGCAAACACGTAATAGGCCGGGCCAAGCGGAATGCTCACCCCCGACAGGAACGGCAGGTAGAGATTGGTGTTGATCTGGCTGACGATGATCCACGCCGCGATCCCCGCCACGACAAACTCCAGCACCAGCCGCACCCGTGCCGGAACGCCCGCGTGGCTGTTCTTCGACACCTTGTCGTAATCATCGAGAAAGCCGATGAAACCGAACCCGATTGTCACCGCAAGACAGGCCCAGACAAACGGGTTTTCAAGATCCATCCACAACAGCAGCGACAAGGTCAGCGCGGTCAGGATCATCAGCCCGCCCATGGTTGGCGTGCCGCGTTTGGCAAAGTGAGTCTGCGGCCCGTCTTCGCGGATCGGCTGGCCTTTGCCCTGGCGCACGCGCAGCAGATTGATGAACCGCGGGCCGATGAACAGGCCGATCAGCAGCGCGGTCATCAAAGTCGCCCCGGTGCGGAACGTCTGGTAGCGCACCAGATTGAAGATGCCTTCGAAGCCAAGCCACTCGGCAAGCAGATAGAGCATTTAGTCGTTCCTCGGCGCCCTGTGCTCGGGGCTGTGTTCGGGCTGTGCTTCGGGCCTCAGCCTCCCGCTGCGGTCCCGGCAGGGGGGTTATCGGCAAAATGTGTCACCACCCGGCCCAGCCCGACCGAATTGGAGCCTTTGACCAGCACCGCGTCCCCCGCAGCAAGACCATATTGCCCCAAAGCCGCGATGGCTTCGGCTGGTGTCCCGCAATGCGCGAAGGTGATCGGCTTGCCAAGCGCGGCGGCGGCCAGTTTCCCCAGTTCCTCCGCAAGCGCGCGCATCTCGTCACCCACCAGAATTGCGTGGGTCACCCCGGCTTCGATCAGGGGTTCGGCCAGCTGGCGGTGAAAGGCGGGCGCAAAATCGCCCAGCTCCTTCATGCTGCCCAGCACCGCGATACGGCGGGTTGCGGCGGTCTGGCTCAACACTTTCAGCGTCGCGCGCATCGATGCAGGGTTGGCGTTGTAGCTTTCATCGATCAACACCGCGCTGCCGCCCGGCACGCTCAATACATGGCGCGCGCCCCGGCCTTGCAGGCCGCCCATTTCGGCCAGTGCAAGGCCCGCGCTCGCCAGATCGCCGCCCGCC
>JBGSKN010000058.1:0-6653 GCA_041741215.1 Erythrobacter sp.
GGGATCGGCGCGCCCGGCCGAAAGCCTGGAAATTCGCCGGGCGCTGCTGGATATCGATGATGCCCGCACCCGTATCGAGGCCGATCTCGAAACCGCGCGGGCGAATCTGGTGCGTTTCGTTCCCGGAACCGAGCCAATGGCGCTGGGCGAAGCCCCGCCGGCCGATCTCGATCCGGTCCGGCTGCGCGCCGATCTCCAAAGCAATCCTGAAATCCTCATGGCCGATGCGATTGCCGGGCGGGCACGTGCGGCGACCGAGCTGGCAAGGGCAGACTTGCGCCCCGACTTTGGCGTCAGCGTCAGTTACGGTCGGCGTGATCAGCAGTTCGGCGATTTGGTTTCGGTGATGGGTTCGGTCACACTGCCGCTGTTTACAGGCAGGCGGCAGGAACCGCGCATCGCGGCGGCCGAAGCGCAGGCGATGGCTGCGACCACCGAACGGCAGGATGCGCTGCGCGCGATTACCGCGCAGTTCGAAGCCGATCTGGCTGGCTGGCGCAGCGCGAACCGCCAATGGCAGCGCGCGCGCGATGAACTGCTTCCCCTGGCGCGCGACCGGGCCGATCTGGAAACCGCCAGCTTTGCCGCCGGCCGCGCCAATCTGATCGATGTGATTGCTGCCCGCACGGCGCTGGCGCTGCTGGAACTCGAAATTCTCGAACGCGAAGCGGCTGCGGTTGAGGCCGCCGCCACCCTGCAACTGACCTATGCGGAGGACGTGCTGTGAGCATTGGTTTGAACAATCTGTCAGCCCGCCAGCGGATGCTTGCTGGCGGCATCATGCTGGCGCTGGTCAGCGGCGCGGCGGGGTATGGCCTGTCGCTGCTTGGCAGCCATGATGACACCGCCAGCAGCGGCAATCAGGCCGGGTGCGATGTGCTTTACTGGTATGATCCGATGGTGCCCGGCGAGCAGTTCGACAAGCCCGGCAAATCGCCGTTCATGGATATGCCACTGGTGCCCAAATGCGCGGGCGAAGATACAGCCCAGGCAGGGGTCAGCATCGATCCGGCGCTGGTGCAGAACCTCGGCATCCGCACCGCAGAAGCGGCAATCGGTATGCTGGATACCCAAACCACCGTCACCGGCACGATTGCCTATAATGCGCGCGAGGTGTCGATCGTGCAGCCGCGCTCTGGCGGCTTTGTCCAGCGCACCTATGGCCATGCGCCCGATGATGTGGTGGCGGCAGGCACGCCGCTGGTCGATCTGCTGATCCCCGAATGGGGCGGGGCGCAGGCCGAATATCTCGCCGTGGCCGCCACCGGCGATGCCGCGCTGACCCGCGCCGCGCGGGATCGCTTGCGATTGCTGGGCATGCCCGACAGCACGATTTCCGCCGTTACCCGCAGCGGCAAGCCGCAATCGGTCATCACCATTGCCGCGCCCAGTTCGGGCACGATCACCATGCTGGCGGTGCGGCGCGGCATGAGCGTGAGCAGCGGCCAGACCCTGGCCGAAATCACCGCGATCAACCCGGTGTGGCTTGAGGCCGCTGTGCCCGAAAGTCAGGCGGGCGATGTCAGCATTGGCCAGACCGTGCGCGCCGCGTTAACGGCCTATCCCGGAGAGCTGTTCACCGGCCGGATCACCGCGATCCTGCCCAGCGCCCAGGCTGACAGCCGGACGCTGACCGTGCGCGCCGAATTGCCCAATCCCGGCTTGCGGCTGCGGCCAGGCATGTTCGCGCAAGTCACCCTGTCGCCCGAACCGCGTAAGGCGCTGCTGATCCCGGTGGAAGCGGTCATCCGCACCGGGCGGCGCAATCTGGTGATGCTGGCGCAGGACAAGGGCGGTTTCGTGCCCGCCGAAGTGCGCATCGGGCGCGAAGCCGGTGGCCAGATCGAAGTTCTTGGGGGGCTGAAGCCGGGTGAAAAGGTGGTGGTGTCGGGCCAGTTCCTGCTCGATTCCGAGGCCAGCCTGTCGGGCATTAAGGTGCGTCCCATCGCCGAAGGCGCTGTCAAGTGATCGAGCGGATCATCGACTGCGCGATTGCGGGCCGGGTGTTCATCGTGCTCGCGGCGATTGCGCTGGCGCTGGGCGGCCTGTGGGCGGTGCGCACCACCCCCGTCGATGCGCTGCCTGATCTGTCCGACGTGCAGGTGGTCGTGCGCTCCAATTTTGCCGGTCAGGCCCCCCAGATCGTCGAGGATCAGGTCACCTATCCGTTATCGACCACCATGCTTTCGGTCCCCGGCGTAGAGGCGGTGCGCGGTTATTCGATGTTCGGCGACAGCTTCGTCTATGTCATCTTCGAGGACGGAACCGATCTTTACTGGGCGCGCAGCCGGGTGCTGGAATATCTCAGCCAGGCGCAGGGCGATCTGCCGGCCGGGGTGACGCCGCAGCTTGGCCCCGACGCCACCGGGGTGGGCTGGATTTACGAATATGCGCTGGTTGACCGCACCGGCGGGCATGATCTGGCGGGGCTGCGCAGCATTCAGGACTGGTTCCTGCGTTATGAACTGCAATCCATCCCCGGCGTGGCCGAAGTCGCCAGCGTGGGCGGGATGGTCAAGCAATATCAGATCGTGCCCGATCCCTACCGCATGGCCTCGCTGGGCGTGACGCATGGCGAAATTGTTAGCGCGGTGCAGGCGGCCAATCAGGAAACCGGTGGTTCGGTGGTGGAACTGGGCGAGGCCGAGTATATGGTGCGCGCCTCGGGCTATCTCGCCAATCTGGACGATTTCCGTGCCATTGCGCTGCGCACCGCGCCGGGCGGTGTGCCAGTCACGCTGGGCGATGTGGCGCATATCCAGTTGGGGCCGGAACTGCGGCGCGGGATTGCCGAACTGAACGGCGAAGGCGAGGTTGCAGGCGGCATCATCGTGCTGCGACAGGGCGCCGATGTGCGCAGCGCCATCGCCGCGGTCGAGGACAGGCTGGACCAGTTGCGCGCCAGCCTGCCCGAAGGCGT
Organism: Erythrobacter sp.; assembly: GCA_041741215.1. Lineage (GTDB taxonomy): Bacteria > Pseudomonadota > Alphaproteobacteria > Sphingomonadales > Sphingomonadaceae > Erythrobacter. The sequence goes on from JBGSKN010000058.1 coordinate 2,921, forward strand.
CGAGGTGGTGACCACCTATGATCGCTCCCACCTGATCGACGCCTCGGTCCGCAATCTGACGCATAAGCTGATCGCCGAATTCATCATCGTCGGTATCGTCTGCGCGCTGTTCCTGTGGCACGCGCGATCGGCGCTGGTGGTGATCCTTACTTTGCCGCTCGGCGTGCTGGCGGCATTCATCATCATGCGTTTTCAGGGGGTGAGCGCGAATATCATGTCGCTGGGCGGCATCGCGATTGCGATTGGCGCGATGGTTGATGCGGCCATCGTGATGATCGAAAATGTGCACAAGCATATCGAACACCGGATGGACGAACGCCCCGATACCGCCATCTCCACGCAGGAGCGCTGGCGGATCGTGGCCGAAGCCTCGCGTGAGGTAGGCCCGGCGCTGTTTTTCAGCCTGCTGATCATCACGCTGTCATTTGTGCCGGTGTTCACCCTTCAGGCGCAGGAAGGGCGGCTGTTCGCGCCGCTCGCTTTTACCAAAACCTATGCGATGGCGGCCGCCGCGATCCTTTCGATCACGCTGGTGCCGGTGCTGATCGGCTGGCTGGTGCGCGGAAAAATCCCGCGTGAGGACAGCAACATCCTCAACCGCACCCTGACCCGCGCCTATCGCCCTGGCCTCGATTGGGTGATGCGGCGGCCCAAGGCGGCGCTGGTAATCGCCGCGCTGGTTTTCGCGACCACGCTGGTTCCGCTGTCGCGGCTGGGCGGCGAATTCCTGCCGCCGATGGACGAAGGCGATCTGCTCTATATGCCGACCGCCTTGCCCGGCCTGTCGCCCGGCCAGGCCTCGGCCTTGCTCCAGCGCACCGACCGGATGATCAAATCCGTGCCCGAAGTGGCCACCGTATTCGGCAAGGCGGGCCGGGCCGATAGTGCCACCGATCCTGCCCCGCTGACGATGTTTGAAACCACCATCCAGTTCAAGCCGCGCGATCAGTGGCGCGCCGGGATGACGCCGGACAAGCTGCTTGAAGAGCTTGACCGCGCTGTGCAGGTGCCGGGCCTTGCCAATGTCTGGGTACCGCCCATCCGCAACCGCATCGACATGCTGGCGACCGGGATCAAAAGCCCGATTGGCATCAAATTGTCGGGTGAGGATCTGGCGCAGCTGGAGAGGACTGCGGTGCAGGTGGAGCGCGCGGCGCGGCAGGTGCCGGGGGTCAGCTCGGCGCTGGCCGAACGGCTGACGGGTGGGCGCTATATTGATGTCACCATCGACCGGACGGCAGCGGCGCGTTACGGCCTCAACATCGCTGATGTGCAGCTAATCGTTTCGGGAGCCATCGGAGGGGCGAATATCGGCCGCACGGTGGAAGGGGTGGCGCGTTATCCCATCAATGTCCGCTATCCACGCGAATTCCGCGACAGCGTGGCCGAATTGCGCAGCCTGCCGCTGCTGACGCCTGCTGGCCAGCAGATCACGCTGGGCACGGTAGCCCGCATTGCGGTGAGCGACGGCCCGCCGATGCTGAAAAGCGAACAAGGGCGGCCAACCAGCTACGTCTATGTCGATGCGCGCGGGCGCGATCTGGCCGCAGTGGTGGCCGATATCCAGCAAGCGGTGGCACGCGATGTCGACCTGCCGCCGGGGATCAGCCTGTCCTATGCCGGGCAGTTCCAATATATGGAACGTGCCTATGCGCGGCTGCAAATCGTGGTTCCGGCGACGCTGGCGATCATATTTCTGCTGCTCTATCTGATCTTTCGCAGGCTGGATGAAGCGTTGCTGATCATGGCCACGCTGCCGCTGGCGCTGACCGGCGGGTTCTGGCTGCTCTACCTGCTGGGCTATAACCAGTCGGTGGCGAGCGCGGTGGGGTTCATTGCGCTGGCCGGGGTGTCGGCGGAATTTGGCGTGGTGATGATGATCTATCTCAAATCCGCGCTGGCCCGGCGCGGGAGCGGCCTGGATGCAGAAGAAGTGGCGGCGGCGATCCGCGAAGGCGCGCTGCTGCGTGTGCGGCCCAAGGCGATGACGGTGGCGGTGATCCTAGCGGGCCTGTTTCCGGTTCTGATCGGCACCGGCGCGGGTTCCGAAGTGATGAGCCGCATCGCCGCGCCAATGATCGGCGGGATGATTACAGCGCCGCTGCTGTCGATGTTCGTCCTGCCCGTCGCCTACCTGCTGCTGCGGCGGCGTTCTGGCTGACCCGCCGCTATCCTGCGCAGCGAGGCCGTTTCAGCCCTTTGGCCGGGCGATACAGGTGAAAAATGGTCTTGCCTTGCGCAGCTTGGCGCGGGCCGCATGTCATCATCAACGCCAAAGGCCGGATCACTCCGGGTGCGCCTCAATGGTCGGAAAGTGACCTGAACTACGCGATTTTGGTTGCCCTCTCATTAACCAATTATCGCGACCTCATCTTATACCCACCGCCCTTACGCTTGCTGGATGCAGGCGGCGAAACAGATATTCTGGCGACACGTAAGGCTACCCGGCTGGATCGGGGTGGCGTCACTTTTGGCTGGTATTAATCCGGCCCCGTCGCATGCGTATTTCTCTTCCGCAGCGGTCGGTGCCGTGTTCGGATGCGCCAACCAGCTTGCCATGCCACTTCCCGCGCTTCCTGAGGGCATTGAGAGCGGGAAATCGTCAGCCATTCTTTCCGGTCAGCCCAGCGCGCTTGACCTCATCAGCGCGCAGCAAACGGGCGATATCGCGGCAACCGTGTCCTATGCGGCCGGGCAGGCTCAACCCGCGTCGGTGGCGAAGGTGTTGCCGTGTCCGTTGGGGACTCTGTCTACAATGGCATTGATCGAGCCTTCTTTGACCAGGGTGAAGACGCCTGGAGAATTTCTCGGCAGCTCGCGTGTCTTGGTTGGCAGCACGCCCCTCGATCGTGCCTGGCGGCGCGTTTCAAGAAAGAGCGCGTCTGTATCGGCGATCGATTATCTGGCGAAAGAGCGGCTGGCGTCGGACCTTGAACATGTCGCAAAGGTCAACGCGTGGGTAAACCAGAACGTCGATTATGTTGAGGATCAGGTCGTCTATGGCCAATCGGATTACTGGGCCACGGCGAGTGAGACCCTGGATCGTCGCGAGGGCGACTGCGAGGATTTCGCTATCCTGAAATACCAGTTTCTGGTCAATGCGGGCTTCGATCCTGCGTCGATCTATCTGACACTGGTCTGGGATGCGGTCCGCCGGCGCGAACATGCAGTGCTGATCGTCAAACTGAATGGCTCACACTATCTGCTCGATAACGAATCCGATCAGGTTCTGCTCGCAGACAGCTCCCATGAATATTCTGCCAGAATGAGCTTCAGCGAGCGGTCCTCGTGGCTCCACGGCTATACGGCCCGACCCGATGGAGGCCAGAAATTGGCAATCAGGCGCCTGGCCTATTTTTCTGACAATGCCGTATCGAATGCTCTGGCGACCGGCTTCAACAGATAGGAAAGAATGCTTTTTGAGCCGGTTATGATTTCCACGTCGGTCATCATTCCAGGGACAATCGGAAATTTCTGACCGTTCTTTTCAACAAAGCTGCGGTTGGTTTCGATCAGCACGCGATAGTAGCTTTCACGCTCCACTTCGTCATAAATGCTGTCGGCGGAAATCTCGACGACTTTCCCCATCATGCCCCCGTAAGTGGCAAAGTCGTAGGCTGTGACTTTGACATTGGCGGGGTCTCCCGCCGCCACAAAGCCGATGTCACGCGGGCTGACCCGCGCTTCGACCAGCAAGCGGTCGCCGATGGGAACGATCTGCATGATCGTTTCC
>JBGSKN010000059.1:0-2039 GCA_041741215.1 Erythrobacter sp.
AAAATCGAACGGTGCATCTGCGCGCATTTCGCCAATCACGATGTCGATCATGCGGTTCACCTGTTCCGGGTGCTTTTCGGCGACCACCGGCATCATGAACCCGGCCTCGATCGTGGCGGCGAGAACCTGTTGCGCATCGCCTTGCAATCCGGCGGCGAGCATCTTGCGATAGCCATTGGCCACCACCGGATCGACCGGACGGCACGCGCCGAAATCGAGCAGCACGATGTCACCCGTATCGCGCCGGTAACGGAAATTGGCGAAGTTGGGGTCGGTCTGCATTACCCCGAAATCGAACAATTCGCGCGCCACCAGCCGGATCAGCCGGGCGAACACTTCGTCGCGGCGTTCGGGCGGCTCGTTGCCCAGTTCCTCGATCGCGACGCCGTCTTCAAAACTCATCGCCAGGATCGATCCGCGCGTCAGTCCTTCGTGCAGGCGCGGCACGACGAATCCGGGCGTGTCCGCCAGCCGTTCGCGATACAGCGCCATCTGCTCGCCTTCGCGGGTGTAGTCGGCTTCTTCATGGAGCTGCTGCTTGGCCGCCGCCAACAGCTTGTCCATTTCCAGTTCGGGCGGAGCAAAGCCTGCGATCTTGAGCAGTGTCATCACATTATCGACATCGGAATCGATGCTTTTGGCAATGCCTGGATACTGCACCTTGATCGCCAGTTCCTCGCCATCGCGGGTCAGCGCCTTGTGCACCTGCCCAATAGAGGCGGCGGCGATGGGGCGGGGGTTGAACCAGCGGAACTGCTTGCGCCAATCCGGCCCCCATTCGGCGCGCAGCACGGTATCGAGCTGTTTGGTTGGCATGAAATTGGCCTGATCGCGCAAGGTGCCGAGGATTTTGGATAGTTCATCCGGCAGGAAATCGCCTGCATCCAGACTGATCATCTGCCCCATTTTCATCGCCGCGCCGCGCAGGTGCGACAGGCGGTCGGTCATCCGCTGGACATTGCCGGGGGTCAGGATCAGGTCGCGCGCCGAAATGCCATCACCGCTCGCCAGCCGCCGCGCGCCTTCGGCCACCATGCCGCTTGCGACCCCGCCAACCAGCCGCCCAAAGGTGCCGAACCGGGCGATCCGCCCCGATGGCACCGCGCGTTGGCGGGCGCGGTCTGTGGGCAGCTTGTCAAAGTCGGGAATGTCGTCGTCGGCCACGGGCAGGAGCTTTCCATTTGCAAGAGGCTTTTGCTGGCAACGGCTTTGATTGCGCGGCGTTCCTCCCGAAGTGGGGCGTTTCAGCTGATACACAAGCCGCCATCGACCGGCAGGCATTGCCCGGTGATGTAATCGGAATGCGGCGATGCAAAGAACACAGCCAGCCCTTCCAGCCCGGCATGATCGCCGGGGCGGCGCAACGGTATGCGCTTGGCCATCCATTCGCCAAAGCGCGGATCGGCTTTCGCGGTAATGTCGGTTTCATAGAACCCGAACAATAACGCGTTGGCGGTGATCTGATGGCGCGCCAGTTCAAACGCGGCGGCGCGGGTGAGGCCGTTCAGGGCCGCTTTTGATGCCGCATAGTCGGACGATCGGTTGACCCCCATGATCGACTGGCCCGATGAGGTTGCGATCAGCTTGCCCCCTGCATCGCCTTCTTTCGCGCGGGCGATCATGTGGCGGGTGACATGCTTGTAGGTCAGCGCCGCGCCGCGGGTGTTGATCGCCTGCGTGTGATCCCAGCAGTCGGCGGTGATATCGGGGATCGCGGTGCCCGCGCCCGAAATCCCGGCATTGGCAAAGCACACATCGACCCGCCCCAGCGCCTCCAGCGTGGCGGCCATTGCCGCTTCGATTGCGGCATCATCGGCCACGTCACAGGTGAGCGCGATGACCTTGCCATCACCAAGCGTGCCGAGTTCATCGCGCGCGGCGGCGTTCTTGGCCTGATCGCGCGCCCAGATCGCGATATTGGCGCCAGCCTTGGCCAGCCCGCGGCCCATGGAAAGGCCAAGGCCGCCATTGCCGCCAGTGATGATGGCCGTGCGGCCCGATAGATCGAACAGGTTCATGACGCGCTTGGTGGCGCAAAC
>JBGSKN010000060.1:0-2352 GCA_041741215.1 Erythrobacter sp.
CAGCCGCCGGATCGATGCCTGCTTGCGCGAGGCGGAAAAGCTGGTCGCGGCGGGCACACGCGAATTGCTGATAATCAGTCAGGATACCAGCGCCTACGGGGTCGATATCCGCCACGAACCACGCAGCTGGAAGGGCCGCGAAGTGCGTGCGCACATGACCGATCTGGCGCGCGAATTGGGCGGACTGCGCACCCCCGAAGGCACCGCGCCGTGGGTGCGGCTGCACTATGTCTATCCCTATCCCCACGTCGATCAGGTGATCCCGCTGATGGCCGAAGGGTTGCTGACGCCCTATCTCGACATCCCGTTCCAGCACGCCGCGCCCAAGGTTCTGAAGGCGATGAAGCGCCCGGCGAACGAGGCAAAGGTGCTCGAACGGCTGAAGTCGTGGCGCGAAATCTGCCCCGACATCGCGATCCGCAGTTCCTTCGTGGTCGGCTTCCCCGGCGAGACCGAGGAGGATTTTCGCTACCTGCTCGATTGGCTGGAGGACGCCCAGCTTGACCGTGTGGGCGCGTTCAAGTTCCAGCCTGTGGCCGGCGCGGCGGCCAATATTCTGCCCGATCCGGTGCCCGAAAGCGTCAAGGAAGAACGCTACGCCCGGATCATGGAAGTGAGCGAGCGGATCAGCGCGGCCAAGCTCGCCGCCAAACTCGGCCGCACGCTGCCTGTCATCATCGACGAGGTTGGCGAGCCGGACGAGGACGGCGATATTGGTGCCACCGGACGTTCACAGGCCGATGCGCCCGAAATCGACGGGGCGGTGTATCTGCGCAACGTGCCCGAAGGCCTGGCACCGGGCGATATTGTTCAGGCGGTGATCGAGGATGCCGACGCGCACGATCTGTTCGGCGTGATTGGCTGAACACCGATCCGGGCATCAGAGCGCATTAACGCCCCGCCCTGCTCCGTCCCTCCAAGGGACGCGGGATGGTTAACCTCTGGTAACGTAGCATATAAAGCGGCATAATGGCGGGCATGAGGATTATTCTTGCTCTTCCGCTCGTTCTGGCGCTGCCCGCGCTCGCTGCCTCGCAGACCGGCGCGGATCAGGCGGCTGGTTCCGCGCAATTGATTGCCGCGCGCGCTTCGGATGCGTTTGAACAGATCGATCCCGATGCTCAAATGCCGCTTGGCGATGGCGGCGTGACGGCCAGCCTGCCCATCACCCCTGCTGCTGTCAGCAAAAGCGATCCCTTCGTGATCAAGTCGATCCTGCCGATCGAAGGTTCGATCCGCTATGGCGACTGGTTCTGGGATGAAAGCGCCGCGCCCGCCGCAGGCAAGCTGGTAATCACCGTCGATCTGGACGCGCGCGTGATCAGCGCGTTCCGTGACGGGCACGAAATCGGCACCGCGGTAGCCCTGCTCGGCACGCAGACACACCCCACGCCGCTCGGCACTTTCCCGATCCTGACCAAGGAAAAGGACAACGTGTCAGAAAAATACAACAACGCCCCGATGCCCCACACCTTGCGGCTGACATGGGATGGAATTGCGATCCACGGGTCGCCAGTGATGAACGGTTATGCCAGCCACGGCTGCGTGGGCGTGCCCGATGAATTCGCTGCCAAGCTGTTTGATGCGGCCCGGCGCGGGGACAAGGTGATCGTCACGCGCGGCAAGATGGTAAGCGTGGGCGACAAGGTGTTATGACGCCAGCGACGGTGTAAGCCGCTCACCAGTCTTCAGTGGGCTGCATTTCTCGGTGGCTCAGGGCGGAAACGCCAGACGCGCATCATCACCCCGACTTTCTCGACCCGCTCGATCCCGGCCTGCGCCAGCACACCGCCGATCGAGGCATTGTTGCCCTGCCACAACCGGTCCCACGCGCGCGCTGCCTCCGCCCGCGTCGCATGGCCGCCCAGCGCAGCGATGATCCGCACAAGTGTTTCAATCCCCACCACGCGCGGCGCATTGGCGCAATAAATATAGCCCGCCGCGCCGGGGGCTGCGTCATCTGGCATCACCATCTCATGCCAATCGCATTCAGCATACCAATCGAGCGCCTGCCAGCTTTCGGCCAGATGCGCGGCGCTTGCTGCCAGTTGGACAGGGTCAAGCCAGTCGCGCGCTTCGGCCAGCCGGTTGCGCATTTGCACCCGGTCAAAATCGGGGTTGGTATTGGATGGATCGCTGACAGGGGTGATCCCACAACCCGCGACCACCTGCGCTAGCTCTGCCTTGCGCCAGCCCAGCAACGGGCGCAGCAGCGGTGTCTCATTCCCCGCAATCGCGGAGCGGGCGCGCACCCCGGCAAGCCCCGCCAGCCCGCTCCCCCGGTTCAGCCGCATCAGCAGGGTTTCGGCCTGATCATCGGTGTGATGCGCGGTGGCGAGCGCGCCCAGCGCC
>JBGSKN010000061.1:0-4760 GCA_041741215.1 Erythrobacter sp.
GATCAGCGCGCTCGGCTGCACGAACCGCGCCCAGATGGTTGTATCGGCCAGCATGCCGGTGGCCGCGCGGGCAAAGGTTGCCAGCCGCATGGCGGCGACCTTGGCGTGCAGCGTAATGTCGCCATGCGCGCGTTCGTGATAGCTTACCGTCGGCCAGATCGCTGCTTCCTGCGTTCCGGGCAGCAGGATGTAGAAATCCAGCACCCCATCAAGCGAGCCGGTTCTCAGGTTCGATCCATAGAACAACACCGCCCGCGCGCCCGCCTGCTGCGCCAGCGTCTCGGCAAAGGTTGCAACCGCAGGATCGACCGGGGCGCACAGGTGGGCGGCAATCCGTTCGGCCAATGGGCCAGGAGCCATGTTCATGGCGTGATGAAAGCGAGCTCCGGCCCCTGTTCGACCAGATAATCGCCGGCGGGAAACGCCTCACCATCCAGAATGAACTGATCGCCGATCGACAGGCTGAACTGGGTTGCCGTGATCTGGTGGATGCCGCGTTCGCGCAGCCCGTGGCGCAGCTTGCCCATCAGGATCAGGGGGACAAGCGCGGTGGCGCGACGCGAAATCTGGTCGACCGCAACCAGTTTCAACCCTTTGCGCAAGGATCCGAATGGGCGGATTCCAGCAGGAAGCTGTTCAAGCGTGGAGGCGAACAGCAATTGCCGCATGGCCGGATCGCCGTGCCCGCTATGCGCCATCGGCGCTTCGGCTGCGCCCAGGCCAATGCGCATTGGTGCGCCCCTGCGCCACGGGTTTTTGCGGCTCGCAAACAGCGATTGAAACAGCGCCCACAGCCCCGTCACAGCCACCACCATACTATTGAACGCGCCCAGTTTATGCGCGCCTTGCCCAGCCTGGATCGCTTTAGTGAAGGAACCCGCACCCAGAATGAAGCCTGCAACCTTCGGTGCGCCGGTGGCCCTGCCGTCATCCCCGCGCGCCGATACGATCATCGGGCGCCGCCAGGTATGGCTGCCATGATCGAGCGCATCGATCGCATCCTGCAAGTTCCAGTCATCGGGAACACCCAGATCGACCGTCAGCGCATTGGTTTTGCCTTTGGGCAGAACTGCAATTACGGGCCAGTTGTCGCCGAAAATCGCCTGCCCGCAGGTCAGCACGTCGCGCACGGTGCCATCGCCGCCGTTGATTACCAGCAGATCGATCCCGCGCTCCGCAAATTCAGCCAGCGCTTCGGGCAGTTGTGCGCGGGCGCGGGGCTGGGAAATGTGCACCTGCGGACACAGGCCGCAATCGAAATCCGCACCCAGATTGCGGTGGCTGCGCGGGTTGTAGATCACGCCAACGCTTGGTGCCTGCCCTGCATCGCGAACCGGAAGCGCGCGCACCTTAGCGGTGGAGGCAGATTCGGTTCGCGGGGTCTGCGCAAATTCGTAAATCGGCGTTGCCATAATTGCCCTATAGGCGGCGAACGCCCAAGTTTCCACTGCCATCTTTGCCCGGAACTGCAACATTGCCGCAGCGCGGCATCGCTGCTTCATCGAAGGTTGGTAGAATCAGGCGGAAACCTTTTCGGTCGCTTCGATCCAGCCGCCGCCGATCACCCGTTCACCGGCATAGATCACCGCCGCCTGCCCCGGCGCGACGCCATATTCAGGGGCGGCGAAGCGGATTGTGACCGCCGCTCCATCGCCCAGCGCGCCTTCTACCGTTACCGGCACCGGTTTGGCGAGGCTGCGCACCTTTGCCGTCAGCGGTTCATCGCCCAGCGGCCCGATTCGGTTGGTTTCGGTGACGCGCGCGGCATTCACCGCCAGCATCCGCTTTGGCCCGACCCGCACTTCGCGCGCGGCTGCATCCAGCCCGATCACATAAAGCGGTTCGCTCTGGCCGCCGATTTCCAACCCCTTGCGCTGACCGACGGTGAAATGGACGATGCCCTTGTGGCTCCCCATCGTCTCGCCAGTGGCGGCGTGGACAATCGCGCCCGGCGCCGCGCCTTCGGGCCGCACCTTGGTGACGATCTTCGCATAGTCGCCGTCGGGCACAAAGCAGATGTCCTGACTATCGGGCTTGGCTGCGTTGCGCAGGCCCGCCGCTTCGGCGAGTTCGCGCACCAGCGCTTTCGGCATCCCGCCCAGCGGAAAACGCAGGTAATCCAGTTGCGCTTCGGTGGTGCCGTAAAGGAAATAGGACTGATCGCGCGCCGGATCGGCGGCGCGGTGCAGCTGCGCGCCCTGCGGCGTCATTACCCGGCGGACATAATGCCCGGTGGCAAGGCAATCCGCGCCCAATTCCCGCGCCATGCGGAACAGGTCGGTAAATTTCGGCCCCATATTGCAGCGGATGCACGGCACCGGGGTGCGCCCGGCAAGATATTCGTCCGCGAATTGTTCGACAACCTCTTCGCGAAAGGCGCTTTCATGGTCGAACACGTAATGCGCAATGCCCAGCCGGTCTGCCACCGCGCGCGCATCGCGGATATCATCGCCCGCGCAGCACGCGCCCTTGCGCCCGGTGGCCGCGCCATAATCATAAAGCTGGAGCGTGATCCCGATCACTTCCGCTCCGCTCGCAGCGGCGAGCGCAGCGACCACTGAGGAATCAACCCCGCCGCTCATCGCAACCACGATCCGGCATTCCGCGGCTGCGCGGGGCAGGTCGAACAGGGCGGCAGCATCAGGCCCGGTCAGCGGGCCGGCTTCAACGAGCGCGGGAATGGTCATGGAGATGAAGCACCATATAGCGTCCCGGGCCGCGCTTCGCCAGAGGCGTCAATCGGCGGCGGAGTTGCCGCGCAGGCCAGCACTATTCCTAAGTTAGGGTAAATGGCAGTTTTACCCGATCTTGACGCACTGGCCTTATGCGGGGGTGTGATGTTCGAGAAAACAAGCCCCGTTTCCGCCTCCCGCGCCGCGTTTGCGGGCAGCCTTGGGCGTGATGAAAACGCGCGCCTTTACCGCGCGGCGCAGTCTGCACCGGGAGGGCGATTCGAATCGCGCGGCCCCCGGCGTGCAGGCGATGCCTTGCGCGCGGTCGACTGGAGCGAAATCACCGCCCGGCTCAATGCCGCGCGCGACCTCAGGCTGCTGCTGCGCAATGAAGTGCAAAGCCTGATCGAAGGCAGCGCGGCAAGCTTTGGCGATGCAGCTGCCAGCTATTTTGCCCTGCTCGATGATAACGAACCCGACATTAACCTTGATGCTTTAGGGCAATCTAAAGGCTTGGATGACATGCTCGACTCCGATGATGCAAACCGTTCAGGCGACGCGAAAGAAATGCAATGATTGAGAACCAGGACATCCGCCCCGCACAGGTAATCGGCCCGCTCGGCGAGCCGCTGACCCTTGCTGACCTGCCTTCTCCCGACACAAGGCGCTGGGTGGTGCGGCGCAAGGCCGAAGTGGTGGCGGCGGTCAACGGCGGCCTGCTGACGCTTGACGAAGCGCTGGCGCGCTATGGCCTGACGCTTGAGGAATTTGCCTCGTGGCAGCGCGCGGTTGATCGTTCGGGGATGCATGGGCTCAGGGTCACCCGAATCCAGCACTACCGCGACCTTTACGAGCGCCAGCTGAAATATTGAACCTGGCCCTGTATTCTCCCTGTATTCGGCCCTTTATCGACCCTGCATTGGCATTCGCTGACAAAACCCGCTAGCACTGCGTGGTGGCGGGTAAGCCAGTATCGGCCCCGCCGGTCAGGGAGAGCTGTTATGGGTGGTTGGATCACCGCAATAATCGTCGGCGGGGTAGCCGGCTGGCTTGCCAGTCTGGTCATGAATCGCGATGCATCGATGGGTATTTTCCTGAACATCGCGGTCGGCTGCGTCGGCTCGGTCGTTGGCAATCTGATTGCCGGCCCGTTGCTCGGGATCAGCGGAAGCGTTCAGGAATTTTCGATCACCGGACTGGTGGTCGCCGTTCTCGGAGCCGTTGTGCTGCTGGGTATCGTCAACCTTATCCGGCGCGGCAAGGTGCGCTGAAACCGCTTCATCGCTGATTTTTCGCGGGGAACCTGCCCGCGCCCTTCGTCTAGGCTGAAAGTCACCGGTCGATGCGTGCATTGCCCGAACCCACTTGACGTTCTATCAGGCGTTGCGCTTGGTGACTTATAGAGGTAATACACTCTAGGACGCGCATAACCCTTTGGGGGATCGGTCTGAGTGAAGGAATGGCGATGAATTACGAGACGACGATCACGGCTGAGGCAGCGGACGGCGTAAACACCGATTTCAGCGGTTCGCGCACGCTGTCGGCGCCTGCTATCCCGCGCTGGCTGATGATCGGCGGGCTGGGCCTGTTCGGGCTGCTGCTGGCGATTGCGGCCTATTTCGCGCTTGCCGGCGGGGAGCCGGTGGCGGTCGGCGATGATAATTCGCAGGCTCCCTCGGTTACGGTCATCACCCCCGGCAAGACCGCCGTTGCAGGCGAGATCGAAGCGCCCGGCACGCTTGCTGCGCGGCGGCCGATGCCGGTCGGCGTGGTCGGTGAAGGCGGGCAGGTGCTGCGCGTTACCGTTGATGCTGGCGATTGGGTGCAGGCCGGGCAGGTGCTGGCGGTGATCGACCGTTCTGTGCAGGATCAGCAGGCCGAAGCGCAATCGGCCCAGACCGATGTCGCGCGGGCCGATGCCAGTCTGGCGCAGGCCAATCTTGATCGCGCGCTGCAACTGGTGGCGCGCGGGTTTGTGTCCACGGCCGATGTCGATCGCCGCGCGCGAGTAGCTGCCGCCGAGGTTGAAGCGCTTCGTCGCGTCGATGCGGGTGGTGGTGCGCAGGTCGAGCCTGAAGTTCTGCGCGC
>JBGSKN010000062.1:0-4369 GCA_041741215.1 Erythrobacter sp.
CGAGAAGGCGTTCTCACGGCTCAAGGCCATGTTGCGAAAGGCCGGCGAGCGCACCGTGAGAGGGCTGTGGGACCTGATCGGCAGGCTCGTCGACATCTTCCAGCCCAACGAGTGCGCCAATTACTTCAAATCCTGCGGCTATGAGCCGGAATGATCGGAAAACGCTCTAGGCGGACGTCTGCAATCCCACCCTTGGACGTGGAGCAGTTCGGTTAACAGTAGCTCGGCGCGAACTTCAGAAACGCGAGGCCGAGCCATCAGCCTGGAACCTTGGGCTTATACATCAGGCGCTTGCCTTCCATGCGCCGGATGCCTTCGGCGGTGCGCTCACCATCCGAGGACTTCCGGGTGTTATATTTGAAATCGAGTTCAGCGGTGTAGAGATGCAGGTGCTGACGGCTGATCTGGTGATGGGTTCCGTCTAGGCTCCGCTTGCTGTTGCCGAAGTAGCCTTCGACCGTGTTTGTGGTAACAGTCCGGCCAGACCGGTAATCATAGTAGCCATATTCTTCGGCGGAATGATTGACCGTCGCGTGCGAAGCAAAATCCTTGCCCGCCTTCGTGTAGAGCGGGCTTTCGTCGGTGTTCAAATGCGCCTCGGTAGCGACGTGGCGCTTGAGCAAAGTGGTAATGGTTTTGCCAGTGACACGCTCGGCCACAGTGGAGCGAACGTCGCCGCCGCGCTGAACGAGTGACACAACGGCAATCTTGTTGCCGGTGTAACCACGGCCACGACCGCGAGCCTTACCGCCGATGTAGGTTTCGTCGGCTTCGACTTCACCGCTAAGCTGGCCAGCAGGGCTGATGTCCTTGAGGGCAAAGCGAATGCGATGGCACAGGAAAAGCGCAGTGCGATAGGAGCCGATTTCAAGCTGGCGCTGAAGCTGAAGAGCGGACACCTGCGTCTTGCTGGCACACATCATATAAAACGCGATCAGCCACTTGTTCAGCGGGATTTTGCTCGCTTCCATGACAGTCCCAACAGTGACGGAGAAAGTGTCCTTGCACTCTCCGCACTTGTAGAGGCCGGGGCGCGTGCGGGCCTTCGCATTAGGTGTGCGGGCATAGGCCTTCTGGCCCCCGCAATGGGGGCAAACTGGTCCGTTCGGCCAGCGCATCTTTTCGAATTAGGCGCGGGCGGCTTCTTCCGTAGAAAAGCGGCGCATAATCGAAAGGAGGGTGAGATCTTCGCTGGACATGCATTCTGATAGACGCACCGAGTGGTGTCGTCAAGTGCATAATCGCCGTTACATCCATAAGTAAAATCAAATTATAAACAAAATTATAAATAAATGTCAAGATGTTCTGCTTGCCTTTTGTCCCGAAGGGTGTATCTCATAGCGCCATCAACCCTCGCACCCTTCGCGGCATCGAAGATCGCGCTGGCAAACCCCGCCGGGTCATCTTCCTGGATGAAATTTTTGCCGTTGAGCGTGCGGTGTTTGCCGCGCTTTACAACGCGGTTACGGCGAAGGCTTACTCAATTCGCCTATTCATCTATCAGGGGCGGCGGGCACCATACATCACGATGCGTGCAGCAAAGCTTCGCCTCTCATCTCAGCAGGTAATCGCGTGTGATCGGCAGCGCGTGGCGGCTGCGGATGAACTGAATCTGGTAATTGCACATGCTGCCATTTTCAAACACCGTGGCCGCGCCTGCCAGATAGAACGTCCACATCCGGTAGAACCGTTCATCGTGCAGCGCGATGATTGCATCGCGGTGGGTGACGCAGTTGTCATACCAGACCCGGATCGTTTTGGCGTAGTGCAGCCGCAGCGTCTCGACGTCCGAAGCGATCAGGCGGAACTTTTCCGAAGCAGCGACGGTTTCTGACAAGGCCGGGATATAGCCGCCGGGGAAGATATATTTGCGGGTAAAGGCATCGGTGGTGCCCGGCCCGCCCATGCGCCCGATCGTGTGCAGCAGCATCACACCATCATCCGCCAGCATCCGGGCGCAGGCTTCAAAAAAGGTTTCAAACTGCGCGCGCCCGACATGTTCGAACATCCCGACCGATACGATCCGGTCAAAACGGCGGCCCGAAGCGGCGGTATCGCGGTAATCTTCGAGCAGGATCGTGACCTTGTCGGCTACGCCTGCCGCACGCACCCGTTCGCGGGCGAGCGCGGCCTGTTCTTCCGACAGGGTAATCCCGGTGACGTGAACATCGTGGTGCCGCGCCAGATGGATCGCCATCCCGCCCCAGCCGCAGCCAATATCCAATACCCTCTGCCCCGGCGACAATGCCAGCTTTTTGGCAATATGCGCCAGCTTTGCACCCTGCGCTTCGCCCAGCGTAGTCACGCCATCGGGCCAATAGGCGCAGGAATATTGCCAGTGTTCACTGTCCAGCATCAGCGCATACAGCGCGTTGCCGATGTCATAGTGGTGCGCGACGTTCTTTTTCGATCCGACCCGGTTGTTGATCTGTTCAGCGGCAAAACTGGCGCGGTTTATCAGCCGTTTGATCAAGCTGGGCGGGCCGATATCACCGCCCTTGTCCCACGCGTTGTTGGCGCGCAGCAGGCTGACGAGGCCCATCACGTCGCCTTCCTCGATCAGCAGACGGCCATCGATGAAGGCTTCTGCCGCGCCCAGCCGCGGGTCGAGGATGATGTCGCGCGGCACTTTGGCATCGGTGAAGCGGAGCACAACCTCGGGAAAGCCGGGGGCAGGGGTGCCGTAAGTGCTGGTGCTGCCATCAGCAAACACCAGGCCGAGGCGACCATGCTTTACACCGCGCGAGAGGAAGCGATCGAGTAGGGGTTTGCTCATGGCGACTCTTTCATGTGTCTAACGCGTTATGTTACTCAAAAATACGGCTTTCGCAACGGCGCGGATCTGGATCAGGAACCGCCAGCCACGCCGCGCGCTGCGGCTTCGCGTGCCAGCCAGATCACGTCGCGCGGCTGATCCAGCAGGTGCTGGCCGCTATCGATGAACAGGGTCTGCCCGCTCGCCAGCGCGCCGCTGGCCAGAAACAGCGCGGCAGCGGCAATTTCATTGGCATCGGTCTTGCGGTTCAGCAGGTTCATGCGGTGCGAAACTTCGGCCTCTTCTTCGCGCTGATCGTGGCTGGGCAGCACCGCTCCGGGTGCGAGGCCATAGATGCGCGCGTCGCGATAGGCGGCGCTTTTGGCGATCATCCCGATGGTCGCGGCCAGCGCGTGTTTCGACATGGTGTAGCTGAAGAAATCGGGGTTGGTGTTTTCGATCTTCATGTCGGTGACATTGATGACGCTGCGCACACCTGCACCAACGCCGCAGGCAAGAAAGGCTTGTGCAAGCCGCGCCGGGGCGAGGGCGTTGATCTGCATCGCAGCCCGGTTTACCGCCGGGTCAAGCGCAATTGCCCCGTCATATTCAAACACCGCAGCGGAATTCACCAGACAGCGCCAATCGGGCAGCCGCGCAGCCAGCGCGTTGATCGCAGCCACCGCGCATGCATCATCAACGAGATCAAATTGCACCGTTTCGGCAGAGGGCAAGCCGGCGGCGAGCGCATCGGCGCCTGCGCCGGACTCGCGCGCATGGATCACCACGTGCCAGCCTGCCGCAGCAAAGCCGCGCACAATGGCGGCCCCGATCCGGGTAGCCCCGCCTGTTACCAGCACAGCGGGGCGGGTCATGTCGGCAGAAGGGTCAGGATGGGCATATCCCATCGCTAACAGGCCAGCGCGCGCGCTTCAATCGGGGAGGTTGCGCGCGCCGTCTGGTAATTGCTCTATCTATTTGTCTGGCCGCGTTTTCCGAGTCGCCGGGCGTTCCACCCGGCTTGAAAACGCTCTAGCGGCAGCGCAGTTCGCCCCGGTCTATTTCGCGCCCGATCAGGCCGCCCGCCACACCGCCGATAATCGCACCAAGCGTCTTGTCGCGCGACAGCTCGGCCCCGGCCAGCGCGCCTACGCCCGCGCCGATCACCAGACCGGTGGTGCCATTGTCCCGGCGGCAGTAATAGCGGTTATCGTCTCCGCGCCAGACACGATCATTGCGGCTGAGGCGGCGGGGTTCGAGATAATGGCCGCGATCATTGTAAACACTGTCCTTTGCGCGCTTGCCCCAGGCAGGCGCGTGCGGCGGGGGATCGGCCTGCGCAGGCGCGGCGAGCGGGAGCGTCATCGCACCAGCGGCGAGAATTATCGCGATTTTCTTCACGGCAGTTCCTTTCGGTTTGCTGTATTTCACGGCATCATCATCAATGCCGGTTGCTGCTTTAAAGAGTAATGAACAGCGCGCGGCGACAAGGCGGGCGTTCCCTTATTGAGAAGCCCGCCTTGCCGGTTGGTTCATCGGCAGCGCGCGCCGCCCCGGTCAATTTCGCGGCCCAGCAAGCCGCCGCCGACTGCGCCGACGATCGTGCCAAGCAGA
>JBGSKN010000063.1:0-6232 GCA_041741215.1 Erythrobacter sp.
GCGGGCAAGACGCTGGCGGGGTTTCTGCCGACGCTGTGCGATTTTGCTCCGTCCGCCGGGCCGCCGCCACCAGACGGTTTGCACACGCTCTACGTCTCGCCGCTGAAGGCGCTGGCGCAGGATGTGAAGCGCAACCTGCTCGCCCCGATTGCTGAAATGGGCCTGCCGATCCGGGTCGAAACCCGCAGCGGCGATACCCCGTCAAACCGCAAGAAACGCCAGCGCGAACGCCCGCCGCATGTGCTGCTGACGACGCCGGAATCGCTTTCATTGCTGCTGTCCTATCCCGAAAGCGCCGAACTGTTCGCGGGGCTGCGGCGGATCGTGATCGACGAGGTGCACGCCTTCGCCACTGACAAGCGCGGCGATCTGCTGGCCCTATGCCTCGCTCGGCTGCACACGCTTGCCCCGCAAGCCCGACGCGCCGCGCTATCGGCAACGCTGGCCAATCCGCGCGATTTTCAGGAATGGCTCGCTCCGCAGGCCGATGACGGCACCGGAGAGATTGCCGCCGCCGATCTGGTGCTGGGGGAGAAGGGCGCAGACCCGGAGGTTGAAATCCTGTTGCCCGTGGCGGAGCGCGTGCCGTGGGGCGGGCACGCCGGGCGCTGGGCGGTGCCGCAGCTTATGCAGGCGATCAAGGCCAATCGCACCACGCTGGTATTCACCAATACGCGGTTTCTCGCGGAGTTCATCTTCCAGTGCCTGTGGGAGGAGAACGCCGATCACCTGCCGATCGGCATCCACCACGGCAGCCTTTCCCCAGAGGCGCGGCGCAAGGTTGAAGAGGCGATGGCGCGGGGCGAACTGCGCGCGCTGGTGTGCACCGCCAGCCTCGATCTGGGGATCGACTGGGGCGATATTGATCTGGTGGTGCAGATGGGCGCGCCCAAGGGATCATCGCGGCTGCTGCAACGCATCGGGCGCGCGGGCCACCGGCTCGACACGCCGAGCCGGGCGGTGCTGGTGCCGGGCAACCGGTTCGAATTTCTCGAAGCGATGGCGGCCAAGGACGCGGTCGATCAGGGCCAGCGCGATGGCGAGGCTTTTCGTCCCGGCAGCCTTGATGTGCTCGCCCAGCATATCATGGCCTGCGCCTGCGCGGGGCCGTTCGATGAGGCGGAGCTGCTCGCCCAAGTGCGTAGCAGCCACGCCTATGGCTGGGTGGATGAAGCGACGTTCGGGCGCGTGCTGAACTTTGTCTCGAATGGCGGCTATGCGCTCAAAGCCTATGACCGGTTCCAGCGGATTGTCCGCGACAAATCAGGCGCGTGGCGGCTTGCCCACCCCAATCAGGCGCAGCGTCACCGGATGAACGCCGGGATCATCGTCGATTCCGAAATGCTGATCGTCCGCTTCGGGAACGGGCGCAGGCTTGGCAAGGTCGAGGAGCGTTTCGCCGCCCGGCTTTCGCCTAGCGATACCTTCTTTTTTGCAGGGCTCAGCCTTGAGGTGGTGGGCCTCAAGGACATGGACGTGGTGGTGCGCGCCGCCGGGAAAAGCGCGACGATCCCCAGCTATGGCGGGCTGCGCCTGCCGCTGACCACGCATCTTGCAACGCGGGTGCAGGCGATGCTGGCTGACCGCGCGGGGTGGGGGCGGTTTCCCGATGATGTGCGCGAATGGCTGGAGATGCAGGATTGCCGCAGCCGCCTGCCTGCGCCGGGTGAGCTGCTGGTCGAAAGCTTCCCGCATGGGGGCAAGCATTACTCCGCCTGTTACACCTTTGAAGGCTGGAACGCGAACCAGTCGCTGGGGATGCTGATGACCCGGCGGATGGAGGAACGCGGGCTGATGCCGGGCGGGTTTGTAGCCAATGATTATTGCCTTGCGGTGTGGGGACTGACCCCGATCACCGACCCGGCATCGCTGTTATCGCCCGATATTCTCACCGATGAATTTGCCGCCTGGGTCACCGAAAGCCACCTTTTGCGCCGCGCTTTTCGCGAGGTGGCGGTGATCAGCGGGCTGGTCGAACGCCAGCATCCGGGCCAGCGCAAGAGCGGTCGGCAGGTCACGTTTTCGACCGATCTGATCTACGATGTGCTGCGCAAATACGAGCCCGATCACGTGCTGATCGAGGCGGCATGGGCCGATGCGCGGGCGCGGATGACCGATGCCGGGCGGCTAGCCAACCTGCTTGAGCGTGCCTCGCGCGAGTTGGTGCATGTGGCGCTTGACCGGGTCTCCCCGCTGGCGGTGCCGGTGATGACCATGATCGGGCGCGAGGCGGTGCCGCAAGGTGCGGTGGATGATGAACTGCTGATCGAGGCCGAAGGGCTGATTGCCGCAGCGATGCGGCCTGATCCGCCACTTGAGGGAGACTGACGGGCGGCGCGCTGCGCAAATGTTTCACGTGAAACATTGCACGCAGGGTGCAAAAAGGGCGCTGCGATTGCTCGCAGCGCCCCTTCAAGCCACCCCTAAGGGCACCCTGGGCACCCCCAAGGACAGGCAAGCCCTACTTGCCGAATTCGCGATACTTGTCGTTGCCGACGAAACCGAATTTGGTCACGCCCGATGACTTGATATCCTGCAACACCCGCGCGGACAGGCTGTAACTGGCCAGCGCCTCAGGCTCGAACTGCAGTTCGGGCTCTAACGGCATCCGGGTGGTGTCGGCCAGGATCGTGCGCAGTTGGCCTTCGGTTATCGCCACGCCGTTCCACAGGATCTGATCCTGCGGGGTCAGCACCAGCTTGTTCTTGATCGGATCGATCGGCGGCGGATCGGTCAATGGCTGGGGCTGCGGCAGATCGATGTCGACCGAGTGGGTCGCCACCGGGATGGTAATGATGAACATGATCAGCAGAACGAGCAAAACGTCGATCAGCGGCGTCATGTTCATGTCGAGCATCGGTTCGCCGTCGAGCTTACCTCCGGACATACCCATGGTAGTTACTCCTTAGTTTGCTTGACGGATCAGATGCCTGGCTCGACCGGGTTGGAAATGAACCCAACGATCGGATAGCCAGCCATTTGAACGTTGTAGATCGCGCCCGCCACGCATTTCCACGGTGCGTTGACGTCGCCGCGGATATGCACCTGCGGGATCTGATCGGGGTTTTCCATCAAGGCTTCCGGCCCGCCAGCCCGTTTGACGATTGCATCGAGGCGGTCAAACGCCATCTTCTGCAATTCCTCAGACGAAACCGAAGTGACGTTGTTGAAATAGACCCGGCAATCGCCCCCACGCGAGGCACCGCTAAAGCCCGGCTCCCCAGCGCTGCGACCGCCCGCGTCGGTGGTGCTGACGGTAAGGAGCAGGTTTTCGACCTTGTCCTTCGATTCGATCGATTCAAACACCGGAATTTCCAGCTTTTCGATCGTCTGGATCGCCACCGGAACCGCGATGAGGAAGATGATCAGGAGCACCAGCATCACGTCCACCAGCGGCGTGGTGTTGATGTCGGACATTGGGGTATCGCCCCCGCCTCCCGTCGAAATCGCCATTGTGAATTCCTACCTGTGTCAAAAAATTGACTTGATGATTACGCTTTGGCGGCGGGAATGCTCGCCAGAGTACCCCCGCCGTTTTGCGGCAATGACGATCAGGCCTTGGCGCCCGGAGCAGCAGGCTTTGCCGCAGGCTTGGCCGCCGGGGCAGCCAATACCGCAGGCTTCACTGCGCCGTCCGAGTTGATGAAGGCCAGAATGTCGGTCGAGAAGCTGTTCAGCAGTTCGCTGATGCGGCGGTTGCGTGACTGCAGCCAGTTGAACGCAAGCACAGCAGGCACAGCAACCAGCAGACCGATCGCGGTCATGATCAGCGCTTCACCGACCGGGCCAGCGACCTTGTCGATCGAGGCCGACCCAGCGATCCCGATATTGATCAGCGCGCGGTAGATCCCGATCACGGTGCCGAGCAGGCCAACGAACGGCGAGGTCGCACCAACCGACGCGAGGAACGGCAGGCCGCCCGCGAGCACCGCGTTGATCGAATCTTCCGAACGCTGGAGCGAACCATGCATGTAATCATGCGATTCGAGGCTGTCGGTCATCTTGCCATGCTCGTCCTGCGCCCTGATCGCATCGTCGGCAAGCTGACGCCACGCGCTGTTCTTTTCCAGCTTGGTTGCGCCTTCCCTCAGGCTGCCTGCGCGCCAGAAGCTCGACTGCACGGTTTTGTACTGCCGCATGATCTTGTTCTGCTCGAACAGCTTGGTGAACAGGATGTAGAACGAGCCGACGCTCATGATGACCAGCACGGTAAGGATCGACCAGGCGACCGGGCCGCCCTGCTCCATCGCTTCGATGAAGCCGAACTTGTTTTCAGGCGCTGCTTCCGCGGCGGCCGCGGCGAGAAGGGTAAGGTTCATTGCGAAAAGTCCTCTTGAAAGAATTGTTCCAGTGGCAAGCGGCGCAGAGAATTACAGGGCCGCCAGCCGAATTGTCCGTCAGTTCAAACGATAGATAATGCGAGTGGAGTAACTGCCTGTGGTCGGGTTGCCGGCATCATTCAGCGCCGGTTCGAAGCGTGCATAACGCTCCATCCCGGTGCAGGCGGCCTGATCCAGAATGCTCGACCCGCTTGATGCGGTCACCGAACATCCGGTTGCCCGGCCATCAACCGTAACAGTCACACGCACACCCACAGTGCCTTCAACCTCTTCCCGCAGGGCGCGGGGTGGGTAGTTTTCCTGAATGCGGGCAGCCCAGCTACGCTCATTCTTGGTGCGGGCACCGCGCGCTTTTGACGGCGGGGCCGGCGGCCCCGGAGGCGCTTCCACCACGCTTGGCCGCACATTTGTCGGCTGCGGCGGCGGCGGAATCTGGATCGTTTCGATCTGCGGCGGATTCGGCGCAATATTGATCATCGGCGGCGGCGCAACGGGCGGCGGCGGCGATGTCGGCTCCGGAATATCTTCGGGCGGCGGCGGCTCGTCCGGGGGCGGCGGTTCTTCCTCAACGTTCACGGTGGTGACCCGTTCGATCACCTCCTTGACGGCGTCGACGGCAAGATAAATGACCATTCCCGCCCCGACGCCGCCGACAATCGAAAGCGCGATTATCATTGCGACAAGCTTGGGGCCGGTCAATCCTTGTTGTTGGTCAGCGTAGGACATCCAGCGCTTTCTCTCCAAATACTCGCCGATCAGATGATCGGCACACTCTCCACCCTCCGGCCAGATGGGCCGGTGAGCAGAACCCGGTTATTTTGGTCCTCCCACGCCGGGAATAAATGGAACGGGCAATCGCCAATTGCGCGAATCACCCAAACCCCTCCCGGCTGGTACGCCCTGAACATGATCGCCCAAAACGCAACCTGAGCTGTTCACGTGGCAATGTCCCCAGTCCCACGCGATCAGCAATTAGGGCTTTAACGAGCATCCCCCAACCGATCAAACGCTTTTGCGGTTCAGCGCCAATTCACTGCAAGCCATGTGCATTGGGGGCTGCTAGAATAGGGGATCAGAGCCAACCGATGGGTGCCACCATGAAGCAATATGTTGACGGTTATTTAACGCAGGTTTTCAATCATCTGGGGGCATTTGTGGTGGCCTTCTGCGGCCTCGCGATGGTGCCCGGTGCGGCCCATGCACAAAGTTCAGGTGCGGCTGTGCCAGCGGCAATAAATAGTCCGACTTATGCCGATCTGGCGACACTTTCGGACGCGGCTGACCTTGTTATTCGCATCCAGATTCGCCGCCAGACCACGCTCAAGCCCGAACGTGCGCCCGGTCTGGCACAGGGATTCGCGCGGCTTTTCATCGAAGCAGACACGCTGGCGGTGATCGCCGGGCGCAGCGGCGCGGGATCGACACTGGCCTATCTGGTCGACGTGCCGCTGGATGCGAAGGGCAAGGTGCCCAAGCTCAAGAACCGCGAAATGGTGCTGTTCGCAGACCGGGTGCCGGGGCGGCCGGGCGAAGTGCGGCTGGTCCTTCCCAAGGCGCAGCTGGACTTTTCGCCGGAACTCGAAGCGCGGCTGCGCCCGATCCTGACCGAGCTTTACGCCGCCGATCCAGCGCCGCGGATCACCGGGATCGCCGATGCGCTGGCGGTGGCTGGCACCCTTACCGGCGAATCGGAAACGCAGATCTTTCTGGCCACGGAAAGCCGCGCGCCGGTTTCGCTCACCATCCTGCGCCGTCCGAACCAGCAGGTGCAATGGGGCGTGTCATGGGGTGAAATCATCGACGCTGCGGCGCGCCCGCCTGCGCCTGAAACGCTGCGCTGGTATCGCCTCGCCTGCGCGCTGCCCGCACAACTGCCGAGCAACGCCAACCTC
>JBGSKN010000064.1:0-2275 GCA_041741215.1 Erythrobacter sp.
CGCCATCGAACAAAGCATCGCGCGCGGCGGCAAACCCGCGCGCCTGCGCCAAAGCCTCAAACGCGGTGAGAGTGGCATCATCCAGATGAGTCTTGGAAAAATCGATCCTCATGCCCGTTTCGGCGCTGCTGCCGGGGGCAACCGGCCAGGCGATGCGCCGGGTAAGCGCCGCGGGCCGCGCGGGATCGGCGGCGAATAATTGCGCAAGCGTGCGCGGATCAAGCGAACGCAGCTGCGACCATGCCTCGGCCACCGCCGGTTTGCCGTTTGCTTCGCCCGATCCGTTCATCACTGTTCTCCTTTGCGCAGGTGTGCGGCTGCGAGTAAGGGCATGGGCGATGGATGTTAAGACCCAATCTCTCAGCGATGCGCTGCCCGATACCGCCAACCTTGCGCAGCCAGCACGGGACGGCTGGGGCAGCTTCGTCTGGTTCATCGTCAAACTGCTGGTGATCGTGCTGGTATTTCGCACATTGGCGTTTTCGCCGTTCTCGATCCCGTCGGAAAGCATGTTGCCGCGGCTGATGAACGGCGATTTCCTGCTCGCGGCCAAGTGGCCCTATGGCTTTTCGCGCCATTCGCTGCCGTTTGATCTGCCACTGCCCGATGGGCGGATATTTCCGCAATCACCAAAACGCGGCGATGTGGTGATTTTCAAGCATCCCGTCGATGGCCGCGATTATATCAAGCGGGTGATCGGCCTGCCGGGCGATGTAATCAGCATGACCGGGGGCGAGCTTGCCATCAATGGCGCGGCGATCGCGCGTGAACCGATGGCCGATGCGCTGATCGCCGGGTCGCCCAACACGGGCTGCGCATGGGGCGGCGCGCCGGTGCAATTGGACGATGGCAGCGCGGCCTGCCGCTATGCCCGTTTTCGTGAGACTTTGCCGGGCGGCAAAAGCTACGAGGTGCTCGATTTCGGGATGACCCCGGCTGATGGCCTTGCCCCGGTCACTGTCCCGGCGGGCGCGCTGTTCGTGATGGGCGACAATCGCGACAACTCGCGCGACAGCCGCTTTCCCGCGGCGGCCGGCGATGCGGTCGGGTTTGTCCCGCAAGACCTGCTGGTGGGCCGTGCCAGCATCATCGTCTGGTCAACCGATGGCAGCGCCGATTGGGCAAAGCCGTGGACATGGTTCACCGCCGCACGCTGGCACCGGATCGGAGACGCATTGTGAGCGCGCTTGACCCGGCGACGCGCGAATGGCTCGAAGCGCAAGGCTTTGCCGTGGCGGATGAGGCCCCGTGGATCGAGGCTTTGACCCACGGCAGTTTCAACGGATCGGGCGGCGCGGCGGCGGTGTCCTCGAAGGATTACCAGCGGCTTGAATTTCTGGGTGACAGAGTGCTCGGCCTGTCGGTGGCAAGCTGGCTGTTTCGCGCGGGCGATGCGCCCGAAGGCAAGCTGTCGCAGCGGCTCAACGCGCTGGTCAGCGGCACAACCTGTGCGCGGATTGCGCGGCATATCGGCCTGCCCGCGCATATAAGGCTGGGCAAGCAGGCGCGCGATGATTGCTGGGCGTATAGCGACAAGATCCTGGGCGATGTGATGGAGGCGCTGATCGGCGCGTGTTTTGTCCAGCACGGGTTCGATACGGCGCAGGCGATCATCTACCGCATGTGGGCAAGCGAGCTGGAAGGCGACGTGGGCAAATCGAAACACCCCAAAAGCGCGCTGCAGGAATGGGCCGCAGGCAACCGCCGCACCGCCCCGGTTTACGAAGTGGTGGACCGCAGCGGGCCGGATCACGCCGCGCGCTTCACCGTTCGCGTCATTATCCGCAATATCGGTGAGGCCGAAGCCAGCGCCACCAGCAAGGGCGAGGCCGAACGGCTGGCAGCCAAGGCATTTCTGGAGAAGTTCGGGTAATCACTCCCTCTCTCCGTTCGGGCTGAGCTTGTCGAAGCCCCGCACTTCCTTTTTCACCTCTTCCCTGAAAAGAAGGACAGCCCTTCGACAAGCTCAGGGCGAACGGATATAGATTTCACATGACAGACCCTACCACCGAAACCACCACCCGCTGCGGCATGATCGCGGTCATCGGCGCCCCGAACGCTGGCAAATCCACACTGGTGAACCAGCTTGTCGGCCAGAAGGTCGCGATTACCTCGGCCAAGGCGCAGACCACGCGGGCGCGAATGCTCGGCATTGCGCTGCATGAACGTGACGGTGCGCGGGTGCAGATGATCCTGGTCGACACCCCCGGCATCTTCGCGCCCCGGCGGCGGCTCGACCGCGCGATGGTCAGCGCCGCGTGGGAAGGCGCGGAGG
>JBGSKN010000065.1:0-2510 GCA_041741215.1 Erythrobacter sp.
ATCCGCGGCTGATGGCCACATCGCCATCAGCCTGTTGCTGCGCGACAAGACGCTGCACCAGCGGCACCGCACGCGGCGTGGTGGTGACAGTAATGCGGGGATCAGCGCCCAGCCTGAGGCCCAGCAGCAGATTGCCCCAGCAGCGCGTGGCGCGTTCATGCGCCAGCGGCCACTTGCCGATTTCATCGCACCAGGCGTGGCTGTGCTGCGGCCCGCGCTGGCTTACGGGTTCAGCGGCGGAAAACAACTGCGCCTGCGCCCCGCTGGCAAAGCGGATGCGGCGGCGCGACGGTTCAAACCGGGGCCGTGCCGCCGGCGGATAGACGGACAAAAGGCCGCTTTCCCCCTCAACCATAACCGCGCGCGCCTCTGCCAGTGATGAGGACACCAGCGCGATCCGCGCTTCGGGGTGGCGATCGGCGATCATCCGCACCCATTCGGCGCCCGCGCGGGTTTTGCCAAACCCGCGCCCGGCCATGGTCATCCAGATGCGCCAGTCGCCCGGCGGGGGCAGTTGTTCGGGGCGGGCGGAATAGGGCCAGACGAAATCGAACGTGTTTTTCTCGCTTTGGCTGAGCTGGCTGACCAGCTTCCGGCGTGCTTCGGGCGGAGCTGTGGCGATCCATTCAAACGGTTCGGAGATCATGCGGGCGGCTCGCCGGGCCGGGCTTTTATCATGCGCCGCCGGATTTCCTCGATCTTGCTGTCGATCGACGCGCGCACTTCTTCGGCGCTGACATCGCGTTCGCGGCTCCTTCCGTTGGCGGCGCTGTCACGGTGCGCGGCGAGCAGGCGGATGGCGTTGGCGAAATCGAATTTTTCGCCATCGCCGGTCTTGAAGTCGCCTTCGCGCAGGCGGCGCAGCACTTCCATTTCAAGGTGGCTGTAACCTTCCGCCAGCGCCACCTGCCATTGCTGGGCAAAATCGGGCTGCGCGCGGCGCAGGCGATAGGCGCGGCTGACATCAATGCCGGCATGTTCGGCGGAACGGGTGACGTTGGAACTGATCGCGAGGTAATAAATAAAGCGGGTGCGCCAGTGGCGATCGGTGGTCTGATGGGTAGCGGTATCATCGGCGCTGGTTCGCGCAGGGCCGCGTTTTGCCATGGGCAGATCTCCCTATGCGAACGGCAAAAGGCGGCGCTTCCACCCGGAAGGCCGCCCGCTGGCGAATCGCTATTTGTCGACTATGCCCTTATCTAACCAAAGAGTGTCACGATGTCAAGAAAAATAACCAGATTGGTTATCTGCACCGTGATAGGGCAGGCAATCAGATGATCCCGATCGCCTTGCCCGCGCGTTCGAACATGCCGAGGATGGTCGTGACCTGATCCGCCGTATGTTCGGCGCACAGTGAACAGCGCAGCAGGGTCATGCCCGCAGGCGTTGCGGGCGGGCGGGCGAGGTTGACGTAGAGGCCTTCTTTCAACAGCGCCTCCCACATCATCGCGCCCTTTTCCAGATCGGGCATGATCACCGCGATGATCGCGCTTTGCGGAGTGTCGGTGCCGAGCGTGAAGCCGAGATCGCGCAGCCCCCGGTGCAACGTGCGGCTGTTTTCCCACAGATGCGCGCGCTTGTTCCCGCCATGCATCAGTTTGCGGATCGAAACCGCCGAACTTGCCATTACTGAAGGCGGCAGCGCGGCGGTGAACACGTATGGGCGGCACACCAGCCGCAGCACTTCAAACTTCGGGTGGTTCGAGACGCAGAACCCCCCGACCGTGCCGACCGATTTGGAGAAGGTGCCAATAATGAAATCGACATCGTCGATCACGCCCTGTTCTTCGGCAACGCCGCGCCCGTGCTGCCCGATGAAGCCCATCGAATGCGCTTCGTCCACCAGCACCATCGCGCCGTTTTCCTTGGCGATCCGGACCATTTCCTTCAGCGGAGCAACGTCGCCCATCATCGAATAGACGCCTTCGAGCACGACCAGCTTGCCCGCGCCTTCGGGCACGCGCTTCAGGCGCTTTTCCAAGGCTTCAACGTCATTATGCTTGAACGGCACGACCTCGGCATTGCCCATCGCGCAGCCGTCCCAGATCGAGGCGTGGCTGTCGATATCGAGGATGATGTAATCACCCTTGCCCGCCAAGGTCGAGATGATCCCCAGGTTCGCCTGATACCCGGTCGAAAACACCATCGCGTGATCCATGTCGTAAAATTCGCGCAAGGCGGTTTCGACATCGCGGTGATCGCGGAAGGTGCCGTTCAATACGCGGCTGCCGGTGGTGCCCGCGCCGAAATCCTGCATCGCCGCCTGGCCCGCCGCGATGACATCGGGATCGAAGGTCATGCCCATGTAATTATAGGTGCCCAGCAGGATCGTATCGCGCCCGTTGCAGACCGCGCGGGTTGGCGAAAGCACCTGTTCCATCACCAGATTGAACGGGTCTTCCACCCCGCCAGCGAGCAATGTTTCGCGCGTCTGGATGATGGGATCGAACTTCGCCAGCAGGTCAACCGTGGCGGGGGCGGTGATGGTTTCAGTCATGGAAGCGGCCCTT
>JBGSKN010000066.1:0-1703 GCA_041741215.1 Erythrobacter sp.
GCACCGCGACCAGCCCGCCCGATTCGAGGATGCGCGCCGCCCGCGCGAGCCCCGCCGCGTTGGCCGGCACCACTTGTGTAACGTCCTTGCCGCTCATGCCCCCGGCGCTATATTCGTTTGGCAGCCCTGCCAAGTGCGCAGGACGTTGCAATGCCAAAGGACGCTCCCCGCCGTGACCCCCTATACCCCGCCCACTGCCGACCAACTGCTCGCCATTCGCGTCAATGCGGGGATCGCGGAGCTGGCGCAGACCGAACGCTTCGCCCACGCGGAAGCCGATCTGGTCGAGGCGATTGTCGAGTGCGTGGGGCAGTTCGCCGCCGGGGAGTTTGCGCCGCTCAACCGCATCGGCGATCTGGAAGGCGCGCGGCTTGAAAACGGGGTGGTGCGCCTGCCTGACGGGTTCGATGCGGCCTATGATGCCTATGTCGAACAGGGCTGGAACGCGATTGCCTCCCCCGCCGCGTTCGGCGGACAGGGCCTGCCCTTCACGCTGTCGTGCAACGTGCTCGAAAACCTCGGCGCGGCGAATATGGCGTTCAATCTGCTGCCGATGCTGTCGGTCGGCGCGATCGAGGCGCTGGCGCATCACGGCAGCGCGGATCAGCAGGCAAAATATCTGCCCGATCTGGTCAGCGGGCGCTGGTCGGGCACGATGAACCTGACCGAGCCTGCCGCGGGCAGCGATGTCGGCGCGCTGCGCTCAACCGCCACCCCGATCAACGATGGGCCGCATGCGGGCAAATACCGGATCACGGGCCAAAAGATCTACATCACCTGGGGCGAGCATGATCTGGCGCAGAACATCATCCACCTCGTGCTCGCGCGGCTACCGGGTGCGCCCGAAGGATCGCGCGGGATATCGCTGTTCGTGGTGCCCAAATATCACGTGAACGATGACGGGACGCTGGGGGGGCGCAATGATCTGCGCTGCGTCAGCCTTGAACACAAGCTCGGCATCAACGCCTCGCCCACCTGCGTCATGGCTTACGGCGATAATGGCGAATGTATCGGCGAACTGGTCGGGCATGAAAACAAGGGCCTCGCGGCGATGTTCACGATGATGAACAATGCCCGCATCAATGTTGGCAACCAAGGCTGCCAGATCGCCGAACGCGCAACCCAGCAGGCGATGGCCTATGCGCGCGACAGGGTGCAATCAGCGCGCGCGGGATCGCCCGACAAGGCCCCGGTGGCGATTATCGAGCATCCCGATGTGCGCCGGATGCTGCTGCGGATGAAAGCCCTGACCGAAGCCTCGCGCGCGCTGCTCTATTACTGCGCGGGGAAGGTCGATCGCGGCAATCTTGGCGACGAGACAGCGCGCAACCGCGCCGATATCATCGTCCCGCTGCTGAAAGCGTGGGGCACCGATATCGGGGTTGAGGTGGCCGGGCTGGGCATCCAGATCCACGGCGGAATGGGCTTTGTCGAGGAAACCGGCGCGGCGCAGCACTGGCGCGATGCGCGGATTGCGCCGATTTACGAAGGCACCAACGGGATTCAGGCCGCCGATCTTGTGACCCGCAAGCTGGGGCTGGACGGCGGCGGGGCGATGATTGCGCTGTTCGACGCCATCGCGCGTGAAGCCGCTGGAGAAACGGCGCTCGCGGCGCTGGCGCAGGATTGCGCCCACGTCGCGCGCTGGATGCGCGATACGGCGAGCCTTGATGATCGGTTGGCGGGCAGCGTGCCGTTCTGCA
>JBGSKN010000067.1:0-12596 GCA_041741215.1 Erythrobacter sp.
ATTGCGCATCTTCACGTCATAATCATGCGTGTCGATGTTGGGGCGCATCTTCACTTCCTTGATGTCCTGCGTCTTCTGCGACTTGCGCGCCAGATTGGCCTTTTTCTGCGCTTCGTAGCGGAATTTGCCGACATCGAGATACTTGCACACCGGCGGGTCCGCGTTGGGGGACACTTCGACGAGGTTCAGGCCCTTTTCGTTGGCCTGCTCAATCGCTTCGCGGGTGAACATCACCCCAAGGTTTTCGCCTTCGTCATCAATGACGCGGACCTTGGGGACGTTGATCATATTATCAAACCGAGGGCCGCTTTTTACGGGCGGGGCCATCGAGCGCCGAGGTGGACGTGATATGGGGTGTTCTCCTGTTGTGGCTTCGTATCAGCGCGCTCCTTAGTGCGAAACTGAGGCCAGCGCTAGGTGGAGTCTTGCGCCCACTTATCTGTCCTGGGCGCACAGACATTCGAGCTGGATGAGGCGGGACATGGCTAACATCGCGCCCTTCAGATTTTAGGAAGTGTCGAAAAGGCTGAAACAGACGTATCAATATACCGGTAAGGGGGATCGATTAACAAAACTGATACGGCCGAGGAGGCTCGAAAGTGCTGGAAATTGAACCGAGCCGTGTGATCAGTTCGGAACGCATGGATCGAGCCGAGCCGTTACTGTTTGCCTTGCTGGCTGCGTCCCTTTCCGATCAGGCGGTCGCAGATTCAGCCCAAATATCCAAACCGGCGATCAGAGCGATCAGGAAAGTCGCAAAGCTGGCGATCGAGACCGATGACGGTGCTATCGATGATTTGATTGCCGTTATCGCAGACTGGAAAGATTCCCATTCTCCAGAGCAGTTTATGCTCGGTCAATTGCCGCAAGCCGCCAGTGAAGCGGCTGAGGCTGATCTCATCTCTGAAGCTGCCCCCCCTGCTGCCGAGCCTTCAAGCACTGGGCGGCAGGATGATCGGATGAACTTGCTTGAAGGCGTTTCCCGAGACCTGTCGCCATCGGAAATGCGGGATCTCGCTGCATCTTTGATGAAGTTGGCCGATGCAATAGATCAGGATTGGACGCCTTCGATGGTTCGGGCCAGCTACAACTGGGCAACCAAGGCGGTCAGAATAGAGCGCAATTCAATCCACCTGGCTAAAATAGCCGTTCGAATAAGAGAGTTCGGTCGACGACGTGAGCGCTATCTGCCGCCGGAGCTTCTGGGCGAACCCTGCTGGCAGATGCTGCTTGAATTGTTCATTCAGTTCGCAGGCGGAGCCAAGGTATCGACGAAAAGCTTGTGTCTGATTTCTGGCTGCCCCGATACAACTGCGCTTAGGTTGGCTGACCGGCTTGAGGAACTCGATTTGATCAAACGCTCGCCATCTCAAGCTGACAAGCGGGTTACTTTGGTCGAACTTACCCGCAAGGGGGTGCTCGCAGTTGGATCGGCTCTTATAGAACTGGATAGCTAGGGTCAGGACTCATTGATTGAGCCAGAAGATGACGGTTGCGGCGATGCAGATGGCGGACATGAAGGTGTGGGCGCAGCGGTCGTAGCGGGTGCGGATGGGGGCAGCGGCTTTAGTCCTGAATGGGCTTTGTGCGTTTGCTACAAAACACCGCAATTTTCAAATAGGCCAAAAATCGACCTGACCTTCAAAGTCATCAGGGTTTGCCGATAACTTCGCCCTGAAATTGGCCCTGACTATGTGATTTGGGACAGCCGGGCAAAATTGGCGACACCGGGAGCCGGGGTGCGGCGCGCTTCGTGCTCCGGTGCGGGGCGGTTTTGTGCCGGTGCGAGCGCGGTTATTGCGGCGGTTACGCCCGCCAGCGCGGCATCTGCGAGCGAATAGTACACCAGCTTGGAATCCTTGCGGGTATTGACCAGTCCTGCCTTGCGCAGCACGCCGAGCTGCTGTGACAGTCCCGGTTGACCGATCCCGGCCGCTTGCTCGATCTCGCCGACATTGCGTTCACCCGCCGCAAGCGTCGCAAGAATGCGCCAGCGCAGCGGATGGGCAAGAGCTTTGAGCGCCTCGATCAGGTCATCTTCGGCCATCAACGCTGTTCCTCCCGATTGCGGAGGAACCAGCTGGTTGGATCGTCGCCAGCGAACACCTCGTCCAGGTCATTGGTCGGCAGGCTGAGCAGGGGTTCGCCCGGCTGCCAGTTGGCCGGCGCCATTGCCGCATTTGCATCGATTGCCTGAAGCCCATCAAGGATGCGCAGCATTTCGGGTATCGAACGGCCGAGATTGGCCGGGTAACAGGTCATTGCCCGGATGACACCACGAGGATCGATGAAGAAGGTGGTGCGCACGGTCGCGCTGTCATTGTCTTGCGCGGAAACCATGCCGAACGCCCGCCCGATCACCAGCGTGGGATCCTCGACAATCGGGAAGCGCACCTCGATGCCGAAATGATCACGGATCATGCGCAACCATGCGAAATGGGAAAACAGGCTGTCGACCGATAATGCCATCAATGCGCA
Source organism: Erythrobacter sp. (assembly GCA_041741215.1). Lineage (GTDB taxonomy): Bacteria > Pseudomonadota > Alphaproteobacteria > Sphingomonadales > Sphingomonadaceae > Erythrobacter. The sequence continues at coordinate 2,479 of JBGSKN010000067.1, forward strand.
GTCACGCTGTTCAAACGCGGCCGGTTCGCGGGCGAGGGCAACAAATTCGGTGGTGCAGACCGGGGTGAAGTCCGCCGGATGGGAGAACAATACCAGCCAGCGCTTGCGATAGGCGGACAGGCGGACCGGGCCGACGGTGCTGCGTGCCTCGAAATCCGGGGCGACGTCACCGATCCGGAGGCCGGCGCAGGGCGGAGGGGTGTGCGTGTGATCGTTCATCATGCCCTTATAGCGCTTGACACGTGCATTGCAACTCATATACATAATTTATGAAAATGAACTGGAGAATGAGTATGTCCGGCAGGGATTCGGTGCTGCAGGTGGCGACGAAACAGGTGCTTCGAGCGGCGGGTGACAAAGCTCTGCGCCCTGAAATTACCGGCTTCTTCGATGCAGCGACATTCACGGTCAGCTACGTCGTGCATGACCCCGCGACGGGTGAGGCGGCGATTGTCGATTCGGTGCTGGATTTTGACTCCAGTTCCGGGCGCACCGCCACGACATCTGCCGACGCAGTGATCGAGTACGTTATTTCGCATAATCTTAAAGTGACTTGGCTGCTCGAAACCCACGCCCATGCCGACCACCTTTCGGCTGCGCCTTACCTCCAGCAAAAGCTTGGCGGGAAAATCGCGATTGGTGAACACATAACCGCGGTGCAGCAGGTATTCGGCAAGCTGTTCAATGCCGGGACCGAGTTTGAACGCGATGGTTCGCAGTTTGATGCCTTGTTCAAGGATGGTGACACCTTCGCGATTGGCAATCTGCCGGTCACGGTGATGCATGTCCCCGGCCATACGCCCGCCTGTCTGGCCTATGTGGTTGGTGATGCAGTGTTTGTTGGCGATACCATGTTCATGCCCGATTACGGCACCGCCCGCGCCGATTTTCCCGGCGGCGATGCGCGCATGCTGTTCCGTTCGCTGCGGCGCATCCTGGCGTTGCCGCCCGAAACCCGGCTGTTCATGTGTCACGATTATCTGCCCACGGGCCGCAGCGAATATGTCTGGGAAACCACTGTCGCAGCTGAGCGTGAGGGCAATATCCACGCCCATGAGGGCATCACCGAAGATCAATTTGTCGCCATGCGCGAGGCGCGCGATGCGACGCTCGACATGCCGCGGCTGATCCTGCCTTCGGTGCAGGTCAATATGCGCGCCGGACACCTGCCGCCGCCCGATGATAACGGCATCATATACCTCAAACTGCCGGTCAACGCGGTATGAGCGTGCTTGCTGCCAGCTTGCCAGGCTTCCCTGATGCGGCCCCTGTCGCAGGGCTTGCGGGCGGGGTGCTGATCGGACTTTCCGCAGCGCTGATGCTGCTGGGGGCAGGGCGGATTGCCGGGGTTTCCGGCATTGCTGCGCGGGCTTTCGGGATCGGTGCAGGCTCGATGCCGCGGCTCGGCGCGTGGGCGTTCCTGATTGGCCTGCCATTGGGCGCGCTGATCGTCGCCAGCCTGACCGGCGGGCTTGAAGCCAGCTTTGCCGCGCCGCTGCAACTCGCCATCGCCGGATTGATTGTCGGTATCGGAACGCGTCTTGGCGGCGGCTGCACCAGCGGTCACGGAGTGTGCGGGATGAGCCGCCTTTCGCAACGTTCGCTGGTCGCCACCGCAACATTTATCGCCACGGGCGTCGCCACAGTCGCCGTGATGAACGGGCTGAAAATCGGGGTATTGCCATGATCCGGGGCAATCTGGTGCCGCTCGCATCGGGCACGATCTTTGGCGCTGGGCTGGCGCTGGGCGGGATGACCGATCCGGCGCGGGTGCGCGGCTTCCTTGATCTGTTTGGGGCGTGGGATCCGACGCTTGCCTTTGTGATGGGCGGTGCGGTGCTGGTGATGGCGGCGGCGTGGCTGGTGCAGCGCAAGTTGCTGCGCCCCCTGTTCGCCGAAGGTTTCGCGCTGCCTGACCGGAGCGACATCACGCCTCGCCTGGTCGGCGGATCGGCGTTGTTCGGGGTCGGCTGGGGGATCGCAGGGCTGTGTCCGGGGCCGGGCTTTGCCGCGCTGGTGATCGAACCTGTATCTGCCGGTGTGTTTGTGGCTGCGATGCTCGCCGGGATGGTTGTGGTGCGCCTTATCGAAGGACAGGCATGATGGAAATTCGCAAGGTCGATGATAGCTTCGCGGTCGCTGCGCAAATGCAGCCCGATGAACTGGCGGCGCTGGCTATCGAAGGCTTCACCGCGGTGATCTGCAACCGCCCCGATGGCGAAGAGCCAGGGCAGCCCGCGCTGGATGATATGCGCCGCGCCGCGCAGGACGCGGGGCTGGCTTTCCACCACATTCCGGTTGCCGGCGGCCTGTTCCCGCCAGCCGCCATTGCGGCCTTTGCCGCCGTCCGGCGCGGCACAACTGGCAAGGTGCTCGCCTATTGCCGCACCGGCACGCGTTCAATTACGCTCGACGCACTCGCCAATATCAGTGGCCTTTCAACCGAAGAACGCATCAAGCGCGCGCTGTCTGCCGGTTACGATTTGTCGGCGCTTGCCGAACGGATGGACGCGGGCGGATAAGGCCGAACGAGGGAAGGGATCACAATGGGCATTTCATCACACACGGTCGTCGTCATCGGCGGCGGCGCGGCAGGGATTGCCACGGCGGCCTCGATGCTGAAGCGCAGGCCGGGGCTCGACATCGCAATTGTCGAGCCGACCGATACCCACGCCTACCAGCCCGGCTGGACGATGGTTGGCGGCGGGGTTTTCGATCTGGCATCAACGCTTCGTCCGATGAAGAGCGTGATCCCCAAGGGCGCGGTCTGGATCAGACAGGCGGCGGCAAGCTTTCAGCCCGAAAGCAATCAGGTGACGCTCAGCGATGGGAGCACCTTGAACTACGACGTGCTGATCGTCGCCCCCGGCATCCGGCTGGCGTGGGAGAAAATCGCTGGGCTTGAGCAGGCGCTTGGCCGGAACGGGGTTACATCCAATTACCGTGCTGATCTTTCCCCCTATACTTGGGAACTGGTGCAGGGCCTAAAGGCGGGCCGCGCGATATTCTCGCAGCCGCCAATGCCGATCAAATGCGCAGGTGCGCCGCAAAAGGTGATGTATCTCGCCTGCGATCACTGGCGGCGCGCGGGCGTGCTGGGCGATATCGCGGTCGAGTTTCGCAATGCTGGCGGAGTGCTGTTCGGGGTGGCCGATTATGTGCCTGCGCTGATGGAATATGTCGGGAAATACGGCATTGATCTTGAGCTCGGCAATAATCTCGTCGCGGTTGATGGCTCCGCGCACAAGGCGACTTTCGCTGCGGCAGAGGGCGAAGTGACGGTCGATTTCGATATGCTCCACGTCGTGCCCCCGCAGGTCGCGCCGCAATTTCTTGCCGACAGCCCGTTGGCGGCGGCAAGCGGGTTCACCGATGTTGACCAGCATACTTTGCAGCATGTGCGTTACCCCAATGTGTTTGGCCTTGGGGATGCAGGTTCGATGCCCAATGCCAAGACCGCGGCTGCTGCGCGCAAACAGGCCCCGGTGGTGGCGGTGAACGCGCTGCGGCAGCTTGATTGCAAGGGGCCGACGGCGGGCTATGACGGCTATGGTTCATGCCCGCTGACGGTGGAGCGCGGCAAGATCGTGCTTGCTGAATTCGGCTATGGCGGCAAGCTTGCCCCCAGCTTCCCGACATGGCTGGTCGACGGGACAAAGCCTACGCGCCTGTCATGGATGCTCAAGGCTGATCTGCTGCCGTGGATATACTGGAACGGGATGCTCAAGGGCCGCGAATGGCTGGCTGGCCCCGGCGGCCTGATCGCACAGTAAGCCAATAATGTTGCAGCGCTATTTCCCGATCCTGACCTGGGCACGCAGCTATGACCGGGGCGTGCTGACCAGTGACCTGATGGCGGCGGTGATCGTCACCATCATGTTGATCCCGCAAAGCCTTGCCTATGCGATGCTGGCAGGATTGCCGCCTGTTGTCGGCCTTTATGCCTCGATCCTGCCGCTGATCGCCTACGCCGTATTCGGCACCAGCCGCACCTTGGCGGTTGGCCCGGTGGCAGTGGTTTCGTTGATGACGGCGAGCGCGGTGGGCGCGATCGCAACGCCGGGAACGGCTGAATATTGGGAGGCGGCGGTCACCCTCGCCGCGCTGTCCGGGGTGATGCTGGCGGTGCTGGGTCTGCTGCGCCTTGGGTTCCTTGCCAACCTGCTTTCGCACCCGGTGATCAGCGGGTTCATTTCGGCCTCCGGCATCCTGATCGCGACGAGCCAGTTGAAGCACATTCTTGGCGTGAAAGCGGGGGGTGAAACCTGGCCGGAAATGCTGTCCGGGCTGGCGGGCGCGCTGGACGACAGCAACCTTGCTACCATCGCCATCGGTGTTCCGGCGACACTGTTCCTGTTCTGGGTGCGCAAGGGGTTGAAGCCCGCGCTCCAACGCCTCGGCATGCCCGCGCGTGCCGCCGATATCAGCGCCAAGGCCGGGCCGGTGGCGGCGGTGGCGGTGACGATCCTTGCGGTAGTCGGATTTGGGCTGGAGGCGCGCGGCGTATCGGTGGTGGGCGCGATCCCGCAGGGGCTGCCGCCGTTTGCGCTGCCTTCGACCGACATTGCGCTGATCCAGGCATTGTGGGTGCCCGCGCTGCTGATTTCGGTGATCGGCTTTGTCGAAAGCGTCTCGGTCGCGCAGACGCTTGCGGCCAAGCGCCGCCAGCGGATTGCGCCCGATCAGGAATTGATCGGGCTGGGCGCATCGAACATCGCTTCGGCGCTGTCGGGCGGCTATCCGGTCACGGGCGGATTTGCGCGTTCGGTGGTCAATTTTGATGCGGGCGCGCAGACCCCCGCCGCCGGCGCGTTCACTGCCGTCGGCATCGCGCTTGCCAGCCTGTTTCTCACCCCGCTGCTGTTCCACCTGCCCAACGCTACGCTTGCGGCGACGATCATTGTCGCCGTGCTGAGTCTGGTCGATTTCAAGACGCCGCGACAATTATGGGTCTATTCCAAAGCCGATTTTGCCGCCCACGCGGCAACCATTGCCATCACCCTGCTGGCCGGGGTGGAATTGGGGGTGATTGCCGGTGTGGCGGTGGGCCTGCTGCTGTATCTGTGGCGCGCCAGCCGCCCTCACGCGGCCATTGTCGGGCGGGTGCCGGGAACCGAGCATTTCCGCAATGTCGAACGCCACAAGGTGCTGACCCTGCCGCACCTGCTGTCGATCCGCATTGATGAAAGCCTGACCTATCTCAACGCCCGCTGGCTGGAGGAATATGTGCTGGAACAGGTCGCGGATCGCCCGCCGCTGCGACACGTGGTGCTGATGTGCAGCGCGGTCAATGCGATCGATGCTTCGGGGCTGGAAAGCCTTGAGGCGATCAACCACCGGCTGGCTGACGGGGGCGTGAAGCTGCACCTGTCGGAGGTGAAAGGCCCGGTGATGGACCGGCTGGGGCGCACGCATTTCGTCGATGATCTGTCGGGCCGCGTGTTCCTGTCGCAGGACAGCGCCTTTGCCGATCTGGCGCTCGATACGGGCGAGGGACCGGGCGCAGCCGATCCGCCAGAAGCGCGCGGGTTGATTTGACGGCTTTTCAATATCGAAAATCTGTATGTGATTCGCGTATAATTCCAAAATATGCGGCGAAAAGCGCCTATTTCCTGCCATTTTGCAGGAAATTGAAAAATCGATTTCATAAAACGAGTAATTGAATTATCCCCGAATCGACTCTCCGGCTAAAGCGGTTGCATCAACGCGAAGGAGAATACGAAATGAGCCTGCACATCGGCGATATCGCCCCCGACTTTTCCGTGGACACCACCACCGGCCCGATCAGCCTGCACGATTGGGCGGGCGATTCCTGGGTGTTCTTCTTCAGCCACCCGGCTGATTTCACCCCGGTTTGCACCACCGAAATGGGCATGACCGCGCGCCTTGCCGCCGACTTCGCCAAGCGCAACACCAAGCCGCTCGGCCTGTCGACCGACACGGTTGAAGAACACCTCGCCTGGGTCAAGGACGTCGATGAAACCCAAGGCGTGACGCTGTCCTTCCCGATTGTTGCCGACCCGGATCTGCGGATCGCCAAGCTCTATGACATGATCCACCCGGATCAGAGCGAGACGGCGGCGGTGCGTTCGGTGTTCATCATCGATCCGGCCAAAAAGATCCGCCTGACGATGACCTATCCGATGAGCGTGGGGCGCAATTTTGCCGAGATCCTGCGGGTGATTGACAGCCTGCAACTGGCTGACCGCCGCACCATTGCGACCCCGGCCGATTGGCGTCCGGGCGATAAGGTGATCATCCCGCCCTCGATCCCCGACCAGAAGGCGGCCGAAATGTTTCCGCAGGGCTTCACCACCATCAAGCCCTATCTGAGGTTGGTAGAGCTCGCTTAGGCGACTGTGCCACAACCTGCACCGCCGGGCATCCCCCCCCCGGGGCCATGGCCCCCGCCCGGCGGTGCAACCATTTGCCTGCAAATCGCATATCCGATGCAGTGATTGCAATTGATTGCCGCCGCCAAGGGATTAGCTGCCAACCATGTTTGAAAACCTCGACGCCCTGCTGCTTGCCCGGATACAATTCGCCTTTACGGTGAGCTTCCACTTCATCTTCCCGGCGTTCTCGATCGGGCTGGCGAGCTTTCTGGCGGTGCTCGAGGGGCTGTGGCTCAAGACCGGCAAGGCGCTCTATCTCGACCTGTTCAAATACTGGCTCAAGATCTTCGCCATCACCTTTGCGATGGGCGTGGTCTCCGGCATCGTGATGTCCTATCAGTTCGGCACCAACTGGTCGGTGTTTTCGGACATGGCCGGGCCGGTGATCGGGCCGTTGATGGCTTACGAGGTGCTGACCGCCTTCTTCCTCGAAGCGGGCTTCCTCGGCGTGATGCTGTTCGGGATGAACAAGGTCGGGCCAAGGCTGCATTTCATGGCCACGCTGATGGTGGCGGCGGGGACTTTCGTCAGCGCTTTCTGGATCCTGTCGGTCAACAGCTGGATGCAGACCCCGGTCGGCCATATATTGGGCGCGAACGGACAGTTCCTGCCGGGCGGGAGCTGGTGGGATATCGTGTTCAACCCCAGCTTCCCCTATCGCCTGGTGCACACCGTTACTGCGGCATACCTGACCACTGCCTTTGTGGTCGGCGCAGTCGGTGCGTGGCACCTGCTCAAAGACCGCGCCAATCTGCACGCGCGCAAGATGTTTTCCATGGCGATGTGGATGGCCGCGCTGGTGGCCCCGGTGCAGATCTTCCTTGGCGACATGCACGGGCTCAACACGCTGGAGCATCAACCCGCCAAGGTGATGGCGATGGAGGGGCATTATCAGAGCCACCCCGAAGGCGCGCCGTTGATCCTGTTCGGCATTCCCGACAGCGAAGCGAAGACGGTGCGTTACGCGATCGAGATTCCCAAGGCTTCCTCGCTGATTCTCAAGCATGACTTGAACGCGCCGATGGCCGGGCTCGACACCATTCCCGAGGACGAGCAGCCTCCGGTGGGAACCGTTTTCTGGGCCTTCCGCATCATGGTCGGGATCGGTTTCGGTATGCTCGGCATCGGGCTGTGGAGCCTTATCGCCCGCTGGCGCGGCAAGCTCTATGAATGGGGCTGGCTCCACCGCGCGGCCATCGCCATGGGGCCATCGGGTTTCGTGGCGGTGATTGCCGGGTGGATCACCACCGAGGTTGGCCGCCAGCCTTGGGTCATCTACGGCCTGCTGCGCACCGCCGATGCGGCCAGCCCGCTCGATGCGCCCGCAGTCGGCGCCTCGCTGCTGGCCTTTGTCGTGGTCTATTTCGCGGTGTTTGGTGTCGGCACCTGGTATATCCTGCGCCTGATGAAGAAAGCGCCGGAGCCGGGCGAGAAGGGCGTCGCCCGGACCGAGACCGGCCCTGTGCGCACCGCCGGGATAACCCCCGGCCTCGCCAAGGAGCAACTGCGCGAAGGAGACGCCCAATGATCGACCTGACCATCATCTGGGCGTTCATCATCGCCTTTGCCGTATTCGCCTATGTGGTGATGGACGGGTTCGACCTTGGCATCGGCATCCTGTTCCCGACCTTTGCCGTCGGGTCGGAACGCGACAAGGCGATGAACTCGATCGCGCCGGTGTGGGATGGCAACGAAACCTGGCTGGTGCTGGGCGGCGGCGGGCTGCTTGCCGCTTTCCCGCTCGCCTATGCCATCATCCTGCCCGCGACCTATCCGCTGATCATTGCGATGCTGCTGGGGCTGGTGTTTCGCGGGGTGGCGTTTGAATTCCGCTGGCGCGATCCGGCGCACCGGGCATTCTGGGATGCCTCCTTTACCGTCGGGTCACTGATCGCAGCGATGGCGCAGGGGATGATCCTGGGCGCGTTGCTGCAAGGCATCGAGGTCGCAGGCCGCGCCTATGCCGGAAGCTGGTGGGACTGGCTGACGCCCTATACGCTGCTGACCGGGCTGGGCACGGTCGCGGGATACGCCTTGCTCGGCAGCACATGGCTGGTGTGGAAGCTCGACGGCGAGGCGCAGGCCCATGCCCGCAGGCTGGCGTTCCGTGCGGCCATCGCCACATTGGCGCTGCTCGGCGCGGTCAGCCTTTATACGCCTTTCCTCGAAGCCGAATATTTCGCCCGCTGGTTCACCATGCCCAGCATATTATTCGCCAGCCAGGTTCCGCTGCTGACCGCCATCGCCGCCTATTTCCTGTTTCGCGGGCTGGCGAAAGGGCAGGATGCGGTGCCGTTTCTGATGAGTCTGGCGATCTTCCTGCTCGGCATGGCGGGGCTGGGGATCAGCATGTGGCCGCATGTGGTGCCCGGCAGCGTGACCATCTGGGACGCCGCCGCGCCATACAGCAGTCAGGTGTTCATGCTGGTGGGCGTGGCGATCACCCTGCCGCTGATCATCGGCTACACCGCGTGGAGTTACTGGGTGTTCCGCGGCAAGGTTGGCGACGAGGGGTATCACTGATGGATCACCCCTCCCCCCTATGGCAGCGCCTGTTGTGGCTGGCCGGCATCTGGACCGCGAGCGTGGCGGCACTGGGACTGGTGGCGCTGATCCTGCGAAGCTGGATCGCCCCCTAACGCCCCTTCCATTCCGCCGGGCGCTTCTCGACAAAGGCCTTCATGCCCTCCACCCGGTCTTCGGTGGCGGTGAGGATCTGGAACAGGCGGCGTTCGTGGGTGAGGCCTTGCGCCAGCGTGGTTTCGAACGCGGCATCGACCAGTTCCTTGTTCACCATCGCCGCCATTGGCGCCATCGCGGCGATCGCCTGTGCGGCCTCCATCGCCTCGTCCATCAGCCGATCATGCGGCACTACGCGCGATACCAGCCCCGCGCGCTCGGCTTCGGCGGCGTCCATCATCCGCCCGGTCAGGCACAGGTCCATCGCCTTGGCCTTGCCCACCGCGCGGGTCAACCGCTGGCTGCCGCCCATGCCCGGCGCCACCCCAAGCCGGATTTCGGGCTGGCCGAATTTGGCATTTTCGGATGCGATGATGAAATCGGCCATCATCGCCAGTTCGCACCCCCCGCCCAACGCAAAGCCGTTCACCGCCGCGATCCACGGCTTGCGGGTGCTGGCGGTCATGGCGTTCCAGCCGGAAAAGAAATCCTCCAGAAAGAAATCGGCGGCGGGCTTTTCGGCCATTTCCTTGATATCGGCCCCGGCGGCAAAGGCCTTGTCGCCTGCCCCGGTTATCACCGCGCAACGCTGGCCGGGATCGGCATCGAACGCGGCGAAGGCGGCGATCAGTTCGGCCAGCACCTTGCTGTTGAGGGCATTGAGCGCTTCGGGCCGGTTCAGCGTAATCAGCGCAACCGCGCCGCGCTGTTCGCAAAGGATCGTTTCGTAGGGCATGGGACTCTCTTGGCTTGGGGTGATTACATTCCCGGCATGGGCGTTATGAAAAAAACGGCGCGGGTCAGGAAAGTCCCGGTTATCGGCTGGCCATCGGCGTTTAGTGCCGGGACATATTCGGCGATTTCGCTATAGGCGCGGCAGGCGGTTTCGCGCAGCGACCTTGCCGTCAACTGGCTGGCCATGTGGCAATGCGTGGCCCTGCCATCGGGGCCGACGATGATCCGCAGCGTTACCGGGCCTTGCCGGCCATCGCGCACCGCGCTGCCGGAATAATTGGCGCGCATCCACGCCTCGACCGCATCGCT
>JBGSKN010000068.1:0-13825 GCA_041741215.1 Erythrobacter sp.
ACCCGCATCGGCATCAGCACATAGAGCGCCGGGCTGTTCTCGCTCTGGCGGATCAGGGTTGGTGCGCCGGCGTCGGCCAGGTGCAGTTCAACCGTGTCGCCGTCGATCTGGCTCAGGACATCCTTGAGGTAATTGGCGTTAAAGCCGATCTCCAGCCCTTCGGAGCGGTATTCCGCCGCCAGTTCCTCGGCTGCGGTGCCGTTGTCGGGCGATGTCACCGACAGCGTTACCCGGTCCTGATCCAGCCCGATCTTGACCGCGCGGGTTTTCTCGGTGGCGATGGTCGCCACGCGGTCAACGCCTGCGAAGAACAGTTTCGGATCAACCTTGAGCAGCTTGTCATTGCCGGTCGGGATCACGCGGCTGTAATCGGGGAAGGTGCCATCGATCAGCTTGCTGGTCAGCACCACCCCGCCTTCACCGCCCATCGTGAAGCGGATCTTGCTGGCCGACAGGTCGATCAGCACGTTGCCATCGAGCGCCTCTTCGAGCAGCTTGCGCAGTTCGCCCACGGCTTTGCGCGGCACGATCACATCGGGCATCCCCGCCGCGCCTTCGGGGCGCGAAAGGGTGAAGCGCGCGAGCCGGTGGCCATCAGTGGCGGCGGCTTTCAGCAGCGGTTCGTTTTCATCGGTGACGTGCAGGAAAATGCCATTGAGGTAATAGCGCGTTTCCTCGGTCGAAATCGCGAACCGGGTGCGGTCGATCATCTCGGCAAGCACGCGCGCGGGCAGTTCGAAACTGGTCGGCAGGTCGCCTTCAACGATCACCGGGAAATCATCGCGCGGCAAGGTCGGCAGTTTGAAATTGGTGCGGCCTGCCTTGACCTCAAGCCGGTTATCGCTGGTGGTCAGGCTGACCTGGCTGCCTTCGGGCAGTTTGCGCGCGATATCAAACAACAGGTGCGCCGAGACGGTGATCGCGCCTGCCTGTTCGACCGACGAGGCGGACATTGATTCAACCACTTGCAGATCAAGGTCGGTCGCCATCACCCGGACGCTGCCGCCATCGCTGGCGTCGATCAGCACGTTCGACAGGATGGGAATGGTGTTGCGGCGTTCAACCACCGACTGCACGTGGGAGAGGCACCGCAGCAGGGTCGCGCGTTCAATCGTGGCCTTCATCGCTTGTCCCTATCGTTCCTTTGTGTCGCAGAGGGACGAAGGAATCGCCCTCAAGCGCCGGAATGTGTGTAAAACCTTAGCGCCGCTGACAATACGGGCAAGTTGGCGGCTTTGCGAGGGGCGTTTCCGCTGGGGATAAGGGGCCAAAACACCGCCCGCTGATCAGCCAAACATCGCCATCCCGCCGTTCACATGCAGCGTTGCACCCGTGACATAGGCGGATTCGCGGCTGGCAAGAAACGCCACCGCAGCGCCGATTTCCGCGCCCTCGCCCATCCGGCCCATCGGGATCCGGGCATTGATCGCGCCTTGCTGTTTTTCATCGAGCGCGGCGGTCATCGCGGTGCGGATGAAGCCGGGGGCGACGCAGTTGGCGGTGATGCCGCGGCTGGCAACCTCCTGCGCGAACGCCTTGGTCATGCCGGTCAGGCCCGCCTTGGCCGCGCAATAATTCATCTGGCCGGGATTGCCGGTCGCGCCGACCACGCTGGTGATGTTGATGATCCGCCCGAACCGCGCCTTCATCATCGGCTTGGCCGCGGCGCGCATCAGGCGGAACGCGGCTTCGAGATTGATGCGGATCACCTGATCCCATTCATCATCCTTCATCCGCATCCCCAGATTATCGCGCGTGATCCCGGCGTTGTTGACGAGGATGTCTATGCTGCCGAGAGTGTCGATCATCGCCGGAATCAGTTCTTCGACCTGAACGGCATTGCCCAGATCACAGGTAATTTCGACATGGCCATCGTGATCGTGGTGCGGATAGGCCTGGTTCAATTCATCGCGGAAAGCGCGCAGTTTTGCCGGGTTGGAGCCCGACAGCGCGAGCCGCGCGCCCTGGCTGGCGAGCGCATGGGCAATGCTCGACCCGATCCCGCCGCTTGCGCCTGTGACCAGTGCATTCATGCCCTTGAGTGAAAACATCACACCAGTTCCTTCGCAAACGCTTCGATGTCGCTCATCGTCACAAGGCTCGTCACTTGCGCCTCCTTGTCGATCCGGCTGACCATCGGCCCCAATACCTTGCCGCCCAGTTCGACAAAGCTTTCCACCCCATCGGCGCGCATGGCAAGCACGCTTTCGCGCCAGCGCACCCGGCCCGTGACCTGTTCGATCAGCAACCCGCGTTCTGTTTCCGGGTCGGTGACGCGCGCGGCGGTGACATTGGCATATATCGGCAAGGTGAACGCGCCGGGCGGGGTCTGGGCCAAGGCCTCAGCCATGCGTATCGCGGCGGGCTGCATCAATGCGCAGTGGAACGGCGCCGAAACCGGCAGCAGGATGCCGCGCTTGATCCCGAACTCCTTGACCAGCGCCACCGCGCGTTCAATCGCGGCGGTGTGGCCGGAGATGACGACTTGCGAGGGATCATTGTCGTTGGCGACTTCGCACACCTGACCCTGCGCGGCGGCCTCTGCCAGCGCCTTCGCCTGATCGATATCCGCCCCCAGCAGCGCCGCCATCGTCCCTTCGCCCACCGGCACGGCCGATTGCATCGCCAGTCCGCGCAATTTGAGCAGGCGCGCGGTATCGGCCAGGCTGAACGCGCCAACCGCGCACAGGGCGGTGTATTCGCCCAGCGAATGGCCCGCAACGCAGGCGCCGTGCTTGGTCAGTTGCACACCGAAATCACGCTCCAGCACCCGCAATGTGGCAATCGCGTTGGCCATGATGGCAGGCTGGGCGTTTTCGGTCAGTGTAAGGTCGGCCTCTGGCCCTTCGCGCATCAATGCCGAAAGCCTTTGCGACAAGGCCTCGTCAACCTCATCGAACACCGCGCGCGCCGCCGCGCTGGCTGCGGCAAGTTCTTCCCCCATGCCGATTTTCTGGCTGCCCTGACCCGGAAAGATAAACGCGCGCATTTGTGGTCCCCGTTATGGCTTTGGCGTGCTGATTTCAGGGCGCGCGGTTACGTGCGCGCGGGCGGGCTGGCAAGTCCGAAGGGCACAACCCTGTTGGCAGAATTGTGCCCGATCAGCGCACGGCCAAGATAGGGAATACCCGCGCGCGCGCACCAGAACCGGGCGATATCTTCCTCATTCTGGCCGAATTCGACATAGTTTTCGGGCACGTCGGTGATCGCGCCCAATCGCAGCCCAGCAAGCCGGGGAAGCGTTCCGGCCAGATGGAAGAACATCCGGTCGATCGCATAGAGATGTTCGGAAACCTCCTCGACCATCACCACATGGCCGGTCAGGTCGGGCATCAGCGGCGTGCCCGCAATCATCGCCAGCGTGATGAGGTTGAATGCAGCCGCAGGCGTGCTGCCATCAAGGCTCGGCTCAATCCCGCTGGTATCCCCGCCAAGCCAGCCCAGCACCCGCCGGATCGCCGCGCGCCCACCTTCCGAACGCGCGCTGACCGGCATCGAGCCATGAACGCTCTGCCCGATCCCGGCGCGGTAGAGCGCGGCCAGCAGATAACCGCAGTCGGAAAAGCCGACATAGGTCTTGGCCCGCGCGGATGCGTTCATCTGCGCCGTCGCTGCCTCGGCAATGCGGTTTGAACCATAGCCGCCTTTGGCAAACCACACGACGTCGAACGCCGGGTCATTGGCGCAATCGAGCAGCGCGGTAAGCCGCCGCAGATCATTGCCGGCGAAATGCCCTTCGCTTTCAAAACACTGATCGTGGAACGTTACGCGGTGCGCGGGAAACTCCGCCGCCATCAGCGCGTTCAGCGCATCGCGGTGATCGTGGGTGATCGGGGTCGCCGGCGCACAGATCGCGATATTCGTCATGCGCACCAACCTATGGCGCTTGTCAGTGATGGCGCAAGTCAATAACCACGCCTGCTATGGATAACGGGATCGAGCCAGGGACGCCGCCGGAGCGCCCGCTATTCTTTTGCGGCATTGGCGGATCGGGAATGCTTCCGCTGGCGCAGATTGCGCGCGGGCTTGGCTACCGGGTCGCAGGATCGGATCGCAGCCGCGATTCTGGCCGCACGCCGGAAAAATTCGCATGGCTCGAAGCCAATGGCTTCGCGCTGTTTCCGCAGGATGGTAGCGGCATTTCCTCGCCCGATCAGGTGTTGATCGCGTCCGCCGCGATTGAGGACAGCGTGCCCGAAATCGCCCGCGCCCGCGAACTCGGCTGCGCGCGGCTGAGCCGGGCAGAGCTGTTGTCATCGCTGTTCAACCGGGCCGCGTACTCGATTGCGGTCGGCGGCACTTCGGGCAAATCGACCGTCACCGGAATGATCGCCTGGATTCTCCACCACGCCGGACGCGATCCCACGGTGATGAACGGCGCGGTGATGAAGAACTTCATCTCCCCGGCCGAACCCTTTGCCAGCGCCAGAATCGGGCAGGCCGATCTGTTCGTGAGCGAGGTTGACGAAAGCGATGGGTCGATTGCGCTTTACCGCCCAACCATCGGCGTGCTGCTGAATGTCAGCCTCGACCACAAGAGCATCGAGGATCTGCGCGTCCTGTTTGGCGATTACGCGGCCCGATCGGAAACGGCGGTCATCAACCTCGACAGTCCTGAGGCCGCCCATCTCGCGGCGCGCGCACGGGCCAAAGTCACCTTTGGCGTCACCGCTCCGGACGCCGATATCACGGTTGAGCCGGGTTCCATCGAACAGAGCGCGTTCGGCATTCGCGCAGCCGTGATCGACAACCGCAGGCGCGAGGCGTTCCCGCTGATCCTGCCGATGCCGGGTCTGCACAATCTTTCGAACGCGCTGGCAGCGATTGCCGCCGCAAGCGCGGCCGGGGTAGGCGTTTCGCAGGCCGCTTTCGCATTGCGCAGCTTTGCCGGCCTGGCGCGGCGCTTCGATGTGATCGGCACCAGCGCGCAGGGCATCACGGTGATCGATGATTTCGGCCATAATCCGGAAAAATGCGCGGCCACCTTGCGCACGCTGAAGGCGACTCCGGGACGGGTGATCGCGTTTTTCCAGCCGCATGGCTATGGCCCGCTGCGCCAGATGGGAATGGAGCTGGCACAGACTTTCGCGCGCGAACTGGGCGAGGATGACGTCACGATCCTGTGCGATCCGGTCTATTTCGGCGGCACGGTTGACCGCAGTCAAGGCAGCGAGCGGATCGTGCAGGCGATCACGCAGGCAGGCGGCAAGGCCGAACACATCCCGTTGCGCGAAGATTGCGCGCAACGCATCATCGCCATTGCCCAGCCCGGTGACAGGATCGTGGTGATGGGCGCGCGCGATGATACATTGACGGATTTCGCCCGATCAATCCTCGCCCGCCTGCCATGACCCTTTATCAACAGGCGGCGCGCCACGCCCGGCGAATGATGGTCATGCTGGTGATTGCGGTGATGTTGGTGGTAGTGGTTGACCGGCTTTACGGCCATTCCGCGTTGGCTTTTGCGGGGGCGATCATGCTGCTGTTGATCGCCAATGCGCCGATGCTGCGCTTTAACTGCCCGCAATGCGCCAAGAACGCGTTTTTCCGGGGAGTTTTCGTCGTTCTTTGGCCCAATCGGATTTGCAATCGTTGCGGGCATGATCTGGATTCCTGAGCGGTTTGCCCAAAAAGAAACGTTCCGGCGCAATGACGAAAATTATTCTTATGGCACCAATCGCGCTTCACCCTCGCGCGCAGCCGCCCGCTGATATTCGGGGCGGGCTGTCAGACGGGCGCGGTAATCCTTGAGGGTTTGCGGCACGCCATCATCCAGCCCCACGCTCTCGGCAAGGATCAGCGCATAGCCGACGCAGATATCCGCCACCGTGAACCTGTCGGCGCACAGGAATTCGCGGCCCTCCAGCCGCTGTTCGATCTTGACCAACCGCTTGTGAAACCACTTGGCATAGGCGTGCCCTGCTTCCGCCCAGCCCTTGTCCTTCTCGAAGATGGCGAACCGCATATAGACCGACTGCGGGAAGGTGATCGTTGCATCGGCGTGGTAAGTATAGTCGAGATACGCGCCGTAATCGGGCTGCCCCGGCGCAATCGCCAGCGGCGTATAGCCTTCGCGCGTAGCCAGATAATGCGCGATCGCGCAGCTTTCGGTCAGCTGCGTCATCCCGTCGATCAGCAAAGGCACCGTGCCGAGCGGGTTCAATTCCAGAAAATCGGGTGCCAGATAGCGCGGCGGAAACGGCAGGAGCCTGAGGTCGATATCAACCCCCGCTTCTTCCGCCGCCCAGGTCGCGCGCAGGCCGCGTGATCCGGCGCAGGTGTAAAGGACAGGTTTTGCCATAAGCGCAGCCTTAATGCCCCCCGCCCCCGCCGACGCCGAGCACTTTGTGCAGGGCAAAGGCGATCAGCCCGCCCAGCACCAGCCCC
Source organism: Erythrobacter sp. (assembly GCA_041741215.1). Taxonomy (GTDB): domain Bacteria; phylum Pseudomonadota; class Alphaproteobacteria; order Sphingomonadales; family Sphingomonadaceae; genus Erythrobacter. Next base: position 6,388 of record JBGSKN010000068.1, read on the forward strand.
AGCACCGCCGAAAGCCCCGCATAGGTCGCCCAGCCTGCCACCCCGCCCAGCGCTCCGGCAGCAGCGGCCACCACGCCCTCGGCCCCGTGGATGATGTCGTAAATGGCGTGAAAGCCGACTTCGTGCGTGCCGTGGACGATGATCCCGCCGCCAACCCACAGCATGGCAACAGTGCCGATGACCGAAAGCGCAGTCAGCAGCCGGGGCACAAACCGCAGCAGGAAATGCCCGACATTCTGCTTCCATGCTGCGGCCTGTCTGGTCAGATGAAGGCCGACATCATCGATCTTCACGATCATCGCCACCGCGCCATAGACCGCCACCGTCACCACAACCGCAACCAGCGCCAGCGCCAGCCCGCGTTCCCACCAAACGTCGAGGTCCAGCGCAGCAAGCGTGATCGCCATGATTTCGGCTGACAGGATCAAATCGGTCCGAACCGCGCCCGCCACACGCTCGTTTTCAAAGGCGACAGGGTCCGTGATCTCGTCCTCCAGCGTCGCGCCATGCCTGGCCGCGCCGAGTTTCTCCAGCACCTTTTCCGCGCCTTCATAACACAGGAATGCGCCGCCGATCATCAGCAACCAGATGATCGCGGAGGGCAGAAACTCCGACAGCAGCAATGCGCCTGGCAACAGGAAGGCCAGCTTGTTTTTCAGACTGCCCTTGGTGATTTTCCAGATGATCGGCAATTCGCGCGCGGGGCTGAGGCCGGTGACGTAGCTCGGCGTGACCGCCGCATCATCGATCACCACCCCCGCTGTCTTGGTGCCGGCCTTGCCCGCTGCCACGCCGATATCGTCAATTGAGGCCGATGCCGCCTTGGCGATCACCGAAATATCATCCAGCAGCGCAACCAGTCCTGAAGGCAAGTTCTATCTCCCCTGTTCGCGAATCGCGCATCCAGACCATGCGACTGCCCGTCCGTTTCGCGCGGGGCAAGTGCGACGAGTCTTGCAATCACCCCTGAAAGCTGTAAGGGGCCGCGCTTCGCATGGGAACCGCCCGGCGATGCATCGAAGAAAGCCGGAGGGGCCCCGTTCTTGCCGAACGGATCAGCCAGCGATCGGCATGGAAGTGAAAGGACGCGAGATGGCTCTCTACGAGCACGTCTTTCTCGCACGTCAGGATCTGAGCCAGGCTCAGGTTGACGCGCTGGCAGCGCAAGCTACCGAAATCATCGAAGCCAACAACGGCAAGGTCACCAAGACCGAAACCTGGGGCCTCAAATCGCTCGCCTACAAGATCGAGCGTAACCGCAAGGCGCATTTCGTTCTGCTCAACATCGACGCCCCCGGCACGGTGGTGGCTGAACTTGAACGCCAGACCCGTATCAACGAAGACATCATCCGCTACCTGACCATCCGCGTGGAAGAACACGAGGAAGGCCCCTCGGTGATGATGCGCAAGAACGACCGCGAGCGTAAGCGCCGCGAAACCCGTGAGGAGCGCGACTGATGGCCCGCCCGTTTTTCCGCCGCCGCAAGTCCTGCCCGTTCGCGGCCAAGGACGCCCCGAAGATCGATTACAAGGACGTGCGCCTGTTGCAGGGCTTCATGTCCGAACGTGGCAAGATCGTGCCGTCGCGCATCACTGCCGTTTCGGGCAAGAAGCAGCGCGAACTCGCTCGTGCGATCAAGCGCGCGCGCCAGATCGGCCTGCTGCCGTTCATCGTGAAGTAGGAGGAGGAACTCATGCAAATCATTCTCCTCGAACGCATCGAAAAGCTCGGCTCGATCGGTGACGTTGTCACTGTGAAGGATGGCTATGCGCGCAACTTCCTGTTGCCGCAGAAGAAGGCGCTGCGCGCCAACGATGCCAACCGCAAAGTGTTCGAAGCCAACCGTGAGCGGCTGGAAAAGGACAACGCCGAACGCCGCGTCGATGCTGAAAAGCAGGGCGAGACCGTTGCAGGCGCCGAAGTGGTGCTGATCCGTGCCGCGTCGAATGCCGGCCAGCTATATGGTTCGGTCAGCGTGCGCGATATCGTGTCGGGCCTCGCCGATCAGGGCCATGTCGTTGACAAGCGGATGGTCATCCTCGACGCGCCGATCAAGAACATCGGGATGCACAACGTCACCGTTGCCCTGCACCCCGAAGTGCGCGTCACGGTGAAGGCCAATGTCGCCCGCTCGGATGACGAAGCCAAGCTGCAAAGCGAAGGCGTGGACGTTCTGGCCGCGATGTTCGAAGACGAACAGCGCGAAATCGAGGAACAGGCCGATGCCACCCGCATCGACACCAGCCTTGAGCCGGGCGAAATCCCCGCCGAACTGCTTGAAGACCGCGACGGCGAATAAGGCGCAACTGTGAACTCCCGCGCAGGCGGGAGCCGCAGTCGGCGAGCACTATCGCCTGAGGCCCCCGCCTTCGCGGGGACTCACAAAAAAAGCAGAAAGGGCGCGGGGATCGACACGATCTCCGCGCCCTTTCTGTAAGCAGGGGCTTGCCGCCGCCCGCCTGTCGCTGAACAATAACAACAAAGGAGCACAACAGCGCCATGATCGACATCCCGACCATCCTCGCCCAGTTGCAGCAGCATTATGACGACGCGGTGCGCGTCCTGCGCGATGATGTGATCGCCTTCGGGCGCGATGGCACGCTTCCCCCGCCGCAGCGGCGCGTGGATGGCAGCTATGCCTATCCGCAGATCACCTTGCACTATGCCGGGGTTGGCGCACCGCGTGATCGCAGCCGCGCTTTTGGGCGGCTTGAAATGCCGGGCACCTATTGCACCACCGTCACCCGCCCCGATCGCTTCGCCGCCTACCTAACCGAGCAGCTGGCGCTGATCGCAACGGAATACACGATCGAAGTGACGGTCGAACGGTCGCGCCAGGAAATTCCCTTCCCCTATGTGCTCGATGGCGAGGCGGGGGCAGCGATGGTGGGGATCGCTCCGCAAGATATCGCCGCGCACTTTCCTTCGACCGATCTGGCGCTGATCGGCGATGAGCTGGCCGATGGGATCGAGTTCGACGCCGATCACGATATGCCGCTGTCGCTGTTCGATGGTTTGCGCACCGATTACTCGCTGGCCCGGCTGAAGCATTATACCGGCAGCGAAGTCAGCGACTTTCAGGACTTCATACTGTTTACGAACTATCACCGCTATGTCGATGAATTCGTGAACTGGGGCGCAAAGCAGATCGGTCAGGATGGCTATATCGCGCTGACCGGGGCGGCGGGTCTCGACATCCGTGAACATACCCCGCACGCGCAGGACCAGCTCAACGACACCGTTTGGCGCCGCCACCAGATGCCGGCCTATCACCTGATCCGCGCGGATGGCCGCGGGATCACGCTGGTCAATATCGGCGTCGGCCCGTCCAATGCCAAGACGATCTGCGATCACCTTGCGGTGCTGCGCCCCCATGCGTGGATGATGATCGGCCACTGCGGAGGCTTGCGCTCGACCCAGAAGATCGGCGACTTCGTGCTCGCCCACGCATACCTGCGCGATGATCACGTGCTTGACGCAGTGCTCCCGCCCGAAGTGCCGATCCCCCCGATTGCCGAAGTGCAGCAGGCGCTGGCACTCGCGGCTGAGGAAGTGTCAGGCGTGCAGGGCGCGAACCTCAAGCAGCGGATGCGCACCGGCACGGTCGTCACCACCGATGATCGCAACTGGGAGCTGCGCTATTCCTCATCGGCCAAGCGGTTCTCGCAAAGCCGCGCCATCGCGATCGACATGGAAAGCGCGACCATCGCCACGCAGGGCTACCGCTTCCGGGTGCCCTACGGCACGCTGCTGTGCGTCTCGGACAAGCCGCTGCACGGCGAGATCAAGCTGCCGGGTCAGGCCAACAAGTTCTACGAAGAAGCCATCGCTGCGCACTTGCAGATCGGCATCGTCGCCATCGCCCGGCTGCGGGATGAAGGTGATCGGCTGCACTCGCGGAAATTGCGGGCGTTTAATGAGCCGCCGTTTAGGTAGTACCCCGAAGCGGGCAATCCGAGGACGCCGAGCCTGCTATTCCACCCGGATCGCTTTGATCTGCCGGTCGCTCAGGTGCCAGATGACGTCTTGCGGCACCGGCAAGGCAAGGGTTTCTGCCTTCGTCAGGTCGGCATAGGCCCCACGGATAATCCGTCCAATCAGGCCATGCGACACGGCCACGATAATGCCCGTCATGTCGTCTAACCACGTCTTCGCGCGCTCCCGTGCAGCATCGTAGCTTTCGCCATCAGGAGAGCGGAAGAACCAGTCGAACGGGCTCGAACCATCGAGGACGTCGGGCCATTGAGCGTCGATATCGCCAAGGGTCAGGCCATCCCACGATCCTAATGACACCTCCGCCAGCCGCGCATCAGAGACGGGATCCGGGAGATCTGCACAGCCTGCGATCAGCTGCGCCGTCTGGCGCGTGCGGCCGAGTGGACTCGCCACAAAGCGATCAGCCCCGACCCCGAGCTGCGCAAATCGGATCCCGCAGGCCGCTGCCTGAACGCGGCCCTTTTGCGTCAGGGGCGAGTCGAGCCGACCCTGAAAGCGCTCGGTCGCATTCCACTCGGTTTCGCCGTGCCGAAAGAGGAAAATCTCGGGCAAGGCCAAGGCGGGCTACCCCCGCCCCTTGGTCTTGGTCTGCCCATCCTTCGCATTGGCCGCAATGAACTCGATGATCTGCCCTGCAATATCCTTGCCGGTTGCGCTTTCGATGCCCTCCAGCCCGGGGGAGGAATTGACCTCCATGATGACGGGTCCGTGATTGCTGCGCAGCATGTCCACCCCGCAAACGTTCAGTCCCATCCGCTTGGCCGCGCGCACGGCGGTGGAGCGTTCCTCGGGCGTGATCTTGATCACCTGTGCGCTGCCGCCGCGGTGGTGGTTTGAGCGGAACTCGTCCGGCGCGCCGGTGCGCTTCATTGCCGCGACCACCTTGCCGCCCACCACCAGCGCGCGGATATCGGTGCCGCCGGCTTCCTTGATGAATTCCTGCACCAGAATATTGACGTTGGCCCCGCGAAACGCCTCAATCACAGACTTCGCGCTGCTCATTGTCTCGGCCAGCACCACGCCGATGCCTTGGGTGCCCTCGATCAGCTTGATCACTACGGGTGGGCCTTTGACGGCCTTGATGATCTCCTCGGCCGCCTTGGGATCATTGGCGTACGCCGTCAGCGGCAAGCCCAGTCCGTGCTTGGCGAGGATCTGCAAGCTGCGCAGCTTGTCTCGGCTGCGGCCGATCGCGACGCTTTCATTCAACGACCAACTGCCGCGCATTTCGAACTGCCGCAGGATTGCGAGGCCATAGTTGGTGATCGATGCCCCGATGCGCGGGATCACCGCGTCATAGCCATCAACGGGAGCGCCGTTATAGAACACTTCGGGCCGGTGGCTGGCGATGTGCACGGTGCAGCGCAAGGTGTTGAGAATGTCGAGGCTATGGCCGCGCGCCTCGGCAGCCTCTTTCAGGCGCCGGTGCGAATAAAGGTTGGCGTTGCGCGCCAGCATCGCGATTTTCATGAAATCCCTTTCGAGTCCGGCATTTTACCGGCGGATGCGCGCCTTATCCTCAATTTCAGGCGATTGCAGCCACGAATGACCGCTATCAACCACCATTCGCCGGCGTAACGCCGTGCGCCCGATCAGCATCGGGAATTGCATTTGGGAACGATCCGCCAGGCTGATCTCCGCCCTGAAGGTGAGGTTACCGATGGTCAGCGGCGTCTTTATGACAAACCGCTCCTGGCTCTCGCCGTTCGAGCTTGTGATGCCCCGCACGTCAACGTGAATTGCCTCGCAGAAATGCCGCACCCCGTCCCAATCGACCGCGAAGCGCACGAAGCGTTCGCCATCGCGGAGGAAATCGTCGAGCACCACGGCGTGAAGCGATGAGGTCCGCGCGCCGGTATCGATCTTGGCCGGAATCGCGGCGAGGCCAAGTTCAGGCAAGCAGACCAGCTCGCGCCAGCCCACCACCGTCTGCGTCCGCATGGGCTTCGCCCCGTGCACGCCTGTCTCCGCCTTGTCGCCCCTTACCAGCCTGCGACCTCGCCCTTGTTCTGCTCGTCAAGCCACGCCTTGAGCGGGGCGAAATATTCGACCATCGCGGTGCCGTTCATCTGGCGCTCGCCGGTGAAGGCTTCGAGCGCGTCGGGCCAAGGCTTGGACGCGCCGAGCGCCAGCATCGCGTCAAGCTTGGCGCCGACATCCTTGTTGCCGTAAATGGAACAACGGTGGAGCGGCCCTTCCCACCCGGCGGTGTCGCAGGCGGCCTTGTAGAACTGGAACTGCAACAGCCGCGCGAGGAAGTAGCGGGTGTAGGAGACGTTGCCGGGGATGTGATACTTTGCACCGGCATCGAACCCGGCGGGGTCACGCTCGACCGGGGGGACGATACCCTGATATTCGTTGCGGAGCGCGTTCCAGCCGGTGTTGGTCGCGCCTTCGGGGATCGAACCGTCGAACAGGCCCCAGCGATACCGGTCAAGCAGCAGGCCAAATGGCAGAAACGCAACCTTGTCCATCGCCTGCCGCAGCAGCAGGCCGATATCCTTGTCGGCGCTCGGCACCTGATCGGCTTTGAGCATGTCGATCTGCACCAGATAGTCCGGCGTGATCGACAGCGCGATCATGTCGCCGATCGCTTCGTGGAAGCCGTCGTTCGCGCCATTGAGGTGCAGATAGTCCTGCTTGTTGTACGCGCGCTGATAGTAGTTGTGGCCGAGTTCGTGGTGGATCGTGATGAAGTCATCCCCATTGGGCTTGATGCACATCTTGATCCGCAGATCATCGACATTGTCGATATCCCAGGCCGAGGCATGGCACACCACTTCGCGGTCCGCCGGCTTGGTGAATTGCGAGCGCTCCCAGAAAGTCGCAGGCAGCGGATCGAACCCGAGCGAGGAGAAGAACTGTTCGCCCACCTTGGTCATGTCGACCGCATCAAGCTTCTTCTTGGCGATCAAATCGGTGACGTCATAGCCGATATCGCCCGCGCCTTCTGGGGCCACCAACGGGTAGATATTGCCCCATTCCTGCGCCCACATATTGCCAAGCAAATCGGCGCGGATCGGGCCGCTGCGCGGCTGCACCGCGTCGCCATACTTGTCATTCAACTTGGCGCGGACATAGGTGTGGAGCGCAACGTAAAGCGGCTTCACCTCCTGCCACATCCGCTCGGTCTCGGCGGCGAATTGTTCGGGCGGCATGTCATAGCCTGACCGCCACATCGCGCCCAGATCAGCAAAGCCCAGCTCCTTGGCGCCCTCGTTGGCGATGGCCGTCATGCGGGTGTAGTCCGAACGCATCGGCGCGCCGACATTGTCGTGCCAGCTTGCCCACATTTCCTTCAATTCAGCGGGTGTGCGTTCGAGATTGCCCATCTCGGCCTCGATGTCGCTGCCGTTGATCGGCGCGCCGTTCAGCGTGCCCTTGCCGCGCCCATAGGCCGAGCCGAGCCCGGTGGCGATGGCGTTCAACTCCTCGGCCGCG
>JBGSKN010000069.1:0-2263 GCA_041741215.1 Erythrobacter sp.
GGCGATATTGCCGCGCTGGCATTCGGGATGCTGCTGCGCCGCGCGGCGGCCCCCGGAAAGCCGGGGTGGATCAGCCGCGCGGCGCTTTGCCTGCTCGAATCGCACCCATGGCCCGGCAATGTTCGCGAGCTGGAAAATGTCATCCGCCGCGCGATTTTGCTGGCCGATGGCGCGGCCATGATCGCGCCCGAACATATCGTGTTCGATACCGCCGTGCGGCCAGTGATCGATAATGGTGCGGGGGTGGCCGCGATGCGGGGCATGACGGCGCGTTCGCTGTCGGATGTGGCGTTTGCGTCCGAAGCGCGGGCAATCCTTGAAACGCTCGCCAATCATGCCGGCAACCGCGCCGCAACCGCTCGCACTCTCGGCATTTCCGAACGCACCTTGCGTTATCGGCTTGCCTCGATGCGCGGCGCAGGAATGCTTGCGGCAGGCGGTGCGGCATGAACGCGCTAGGGCCGAAGCTGGGCGTGCAGGACGTCATGGCGCTGCGCCAGCATGTGCTGGAGCGCAACAATGCCCTGCGCGAAGTGCGCGCGGCGAGCGAAACCGCGAAGGCGGATGCGCCCACCAAGGTTCCCGGCGCCGGCTTTGCCGACACGCTGACCACCGCGCTGAACCAGGTCAATGCGGTGCAGATGCGCGCGGGCGAAATGCAGGGCGCCTATGAACGCGGTCAGGTGACTGACATCGCGCAGGTGATGCTGGCGCGTCAGGAAGCAGGCGTCGCATTCGAGGCGACCTTGCAGGTGCGCAACAAACTGCTGAGCGCCTATCAAGATATCATGCGGATGGGGGGCTAACCAATGGCTGATACTGACCTTGCTTTGCCTGCTGCACCTTCCGGCGCGGCTGACTGGCGCACGATGCTGCCTGCACCGCTGGCCGGATTCATGCAGCAACCGGCGCTATCACGCGCACTGCCCGCGCTGGCCGGGATGGGCGCGATGGCGGCTGCGGGGATGCTGTGGATGAGCATTTCCCAAGGCCCCGACCGCCTGCTTTATTCAGGGCTGTCGGATGGCGAACGCGCCAAGGTGGTCGAAGCGCTCGATGCGGGCGGGATCAGCTATGATATCGACAATTCGACCGGTGCCTTGTCGGTATCGGAGAACGATCTTTACCGCGCGCGGATGCTGGTTGCCAGCAATGCCGGGATCGCCGCGCCCGAAGGCGCAAGCGAAATGCTCGACGCGATGCCGCTTGGCACCTCGCGCACGCTGGAGGGTGAGCGCCTGCGGCTGGCGCGCGAACGCGAGTTGATGCTGACCATCCGCGAGATTGACGGAATCGAAAGCGTGCGCGTCCACCTCGCAACGCCCGAACGATCGGTGTTCGTGCGTGAAAACAATGCGCCCAGCGCCTCGGTGATGGCGCGGCTCGTCAGCGGGCGCAGCCTGTCGCAAGGCCAGGTCGAAGCGATCGTCAATCTGGTCGCGGGATCGGTGCCGGGGTTGAGCGCGGATGCGGTGCGGGTGGTCGATCAGAATGGCCGCCTGCTATCCGACCCGCGCGAGGAGCAGGGCCAGGGCCTGATGCTCCAGCGCGAATTCGAAGCCAAGCTGCGCGATCAGGTCGACAGCCTTTTGCTGCCGCTGCTGGGCGAGGGCAATTTTTCCGCGCAGGTGCAGGTCGAACTCGATCAGACCGAAGTGACCTCGGCGCGCGAGACCTATGAAAAAGAAGGCGTGGTTCGCAATGAAAGCGAACGCAACGCAACCCGCACCGGCGCAGCGCCGGTGGGCGGGGTGCCGGGGGTTACGGCCAATGTTCCGCCGCCCGATGCGCAGCTGGTCGATGGCCCGCCGCAGCCACAGGCCCCGGTTGCCGATCCCGGCCCGACCGACACGGAAACCGCCACCCAGCGCAGCTATGAACTGGGGCGCGAGGTCGCTGTCACCAGCTCGCGGCCCGGTGGTCTGACCAAATTGTCGGTCGCGGTTGCGGTCAGCGATGCCGCCTTGAAAGCCGCCGCGCCGATGACCGCTGCCCAGCTTGAAGCGCTGGTCAGCGCCGCCGTGGGTGCCAGTGCGCAGCGCGGCGATCAGGTGAAAGTGGTGGCGAGCAAGTTTGAACCGGCCAATCTTGAACCCCCCGCTTTTTACGAAGAACCGTGGTTCGCGATGCTGGTGCGTTATGGCACGGCATTGATCGCGGTGCTGCTGGTGCTGCTGCTGGCGGTGCGTCCGCTGATCGGCAAGCTGCGCGGCAAGGGCGGTGATCGCGCGGGCTCCGCCGATTATCCGGCCATCGCCGCGAA
>JBGSKN010000070.1:0-2451 GCA_041741215.1 Erythrobacter sp.
GCAGGCGCGGCGCGCGCTCGGCCTGCCCGATACCGCGACCCCGCACGCGCTGCGGCACTCCTTTGCGACCCACCTGCTCAGCGCGGGCGCGGATCTGCGCAGTTTGCAGGAACTGCTCGGCCATGCGTCGCTCGGATCGACCCAGATTTATACCCGTGTCGATGCCGCCAGCCTGCTGGAAAATTATCGCACCGCCCACCCGCGCGGGGGCAAGGCGTGATGCCTATTCCTCCGGCTCGAACGCTTTGACCGGTTGCCACGTCACCACCCGGTAGATGTAATAACCCGCTCCCAGCACAACGATTGCGACGATGACATAGCCCGCCGCCGCCTCGTAACGATCAATCACCCCCGCCAGTGCCCGCCCGCCAAGGATCAGCAACCCGTTCCATATCAGCGAGCCGAGAAAGGTGAACAGCGCAAACCGCCACAGTTTCATCTTCGCCAGCCCGGCCGGCAATGAAACGATGGTGCGCAGCAGCGGTGAAAATCGCAGCAGGAACACGATCCAGTCGCCATATTTGCGGAAGATATCGCGCGCCTTGGTGAATTCATCCCACTCGAATGTCAGCCAGCGGCCCCAGCGATCAATCACCCGCTTGAGCTGATCCTCGCTCCAGCGATAGCCGAGCCAGTACCAGAACAGATTGCCCGCCAATGTGCCCGCCGTGGCGATGATCCACAGCACAATCGCGTCCATCTTGCCCTGTTCAACCAATGCGCCCGCCCCCAGCAGGATGACCTCCGACGGTACTGGCGGGAACACGTTTTCAAGGATCATCAGCACAAAAATGCCGAGATAGCCGCCCTTGTAGAGCAGCCCGAGCAGGAATTGCGTCATTATCCCTCTACTGTTTGCCGGTGGCCGCGATGCCGCGCTGCGCCAATCGCCGCTCGATCGCGTCCCAGATCATGACCGCCGTATCGGACTGGTTGAATTTGTCTATCGCAACGATCCCGGTGGGCGAAGTGACGTTGATTTCGGTCAGCCACTTGCCGCCAATCACGTCAATCCCGACAAAAGTCAGGCCAAGCCGCTTGAGATCGGGGCCGAGCGCGGCGCAGATTTCCTGTTCGGCAGGCGTCAATTCGGTCGCCTGCGCGCTGCCGCCCATAGCGAGGTTCGATCGGAACTCGCCCTCGCCCGGCAAGCGGTTGATTGCGCCCGCCACCTCGCCATCCACCAGCACGATCCGCTTATCCCCCTGCGCGACTTCGGGCAGGAAGGGCTGCACCATATGCGGTTCGGGCCAGGTCTGGTTGAACACTTCGAACAGGGCGGAGAGGTTTTCGCCATTTTCACCAATGCGGAAAATCGCCTTGCCGCCATTGCCGTGGATCGGTTTGACCACGATCGCGCCGTGTTTCGCCATGAACCGCCGGACTTCCTCAACCGAACGTGTCACCAGCGTCGGCGGCATGAAGCGGCGGTAATTCAGAACCATCACTTTTTCGGGTGAATTGCGGACATTGGCGGGATCATTCACTACCAGCGTTTCATCCGCGATGCGTTCGAGCATGTGGGTGGCGGTAATATAGCCCATGTGAAACGGCGGATCCTGCCGCATCAGCACGACATCGACATCGCGCCCAAGATCGAGCCGCACCTGATCGCCGCGGGTGAAATGATCGCCATCCACCCGCTGCACCGTCACCGGAAAGGCGTGTGCGAACAGGCGGTCATCCTCGTTCAGCGTCAGGCTTTCGACGTGGTATTCATACAGCGAATACCCCCGCGCCTGCGCGGTGAGCATCAGCGCAAACGAACTGTCGCCCTTGATGTTGATCCGGTCGATGGGGTCCATCTGGACGGCGATGCGCAAGGTCATTCTTTCCACTCCACTCGCCCCCTGAATGCGCAAGGGGCAGTCTTTTCAAGACACCCTGCCTAAAAAACAGGCAGGCGCGTCAGGGCAAAATCGACGTGATTAATTTCACGGCATCCACGCATTCTCGATGTGGTATGGGCGCTGCCCCGGTGCAAGCAGGATCACGTCGATGCGGATATCTTCGCCGCCGGTTGCATATTCGTGCGCCACGCATTCCGCTGCGGCTGCAACGCGTGCCAGCCGCCGTTCATCAATCGCATCGGCCAGCGCAGCGCTGCGCGCGCGCCATTTGACCTCGACGAAGGCGACAAGGCCGGGGCGTTTGGCGATCAAGTCGATCTCGCCCGCCTTGGTCTTGACCCGCTCAGCGATGATCCGCCAGCCTTGCCCGGTCAGCCACATCGCCGCCTCGGCCTCGCCTTCGCGGCCCCGGCGATCGGCTTCGCGCCGGACATTAGTGGAGCGTTCGCGGGTCACTCTCCCTTCAACTCCAGCGCGCGGGCATAGAGCGCCGCGCGGTCAAGCCCGGTTGCCTTCGCCACAATTCCCGCAGCCTTGCCCGGCCCCGCATCCATTGAGTTGAAAGAACTTGTTGGCATGATGAAAATGACAGATAAAGAAT
>JBGSKN010000071.1:0-5124 GCA_041741215.1 Erythrobacter sp.
ATCGAGCGCAGGGCCAGACGGAGCGAGCCTGCTATCGGCGCGTTCTTCGATGGCAAACCGGGCGAGGCGCGGATCATCGCGGCCAATATCGGCGGCGCGCGGGAAAATGCCCAGATTGGCGGCGGCTGCCTGCTGCGGCCCCGTCAGGCGCGGCATATAGCCCAGATAAGGCACCAGCCTGGTCGCCATGTCGCGCGGCATCACCTGTCCGACAATCGCCGCCGCACGCTCGCCATCGCCCAGGATCGCCAGACCAAACGCACGGGCGCGCTGCGCCGCGGTATCACGCTTGCCAATCAGCGGGCGCAATGCCGCTTCAAACCGCATCCGATCACCCGAAATCGCGTGACTGATCGCGAGCCTGCGGCGCGCCTCGTCATTGTCCGGATCAAGTTCAAGCGCGCGCGCATAGGCCGCCTGCGCCGCCGCCTGTTCCCCCACCAGATCAAGGGTAAGCGCCTGATCGGTGATCACCGCAAGTTCGGGCACACCGCCCGCCCGCGCGCGTTCAAATTGCACCAGCGCCTCACCAGCGCGGCCCGATCGCAGGTACACGCTGGCCAGTCCTTGCGCCACACCCGGATGATTGGGGTCAAGTTCTGCCGCGCGGCCAAAGAAACCGATCGCGGCATCAAGATCATCAACCCCCAGCGCCGCCGCCCCGGCCTCAACCAGCGTATCGCGATCACGCGGGGCCTTGGCCAGCGCGACCAATGCACGGTTGAGGCGCTGGACTTCGGGCGAAGGCAGTGGCTGCACCACTTCGCGCGCGATCACATCCTGCGCCGCCGCAGGGGCAGCAACAAACGTGGCAGCGACGAGCGGGATAGCGGCTGCGGCCAGCGTCCACGGGGCACGCGCAAGGAAACCAGATTTCATCACTTATGCCTAGCCCACCAGCCGCCGCCCGCCAGAGCCATCATCCTGCCTTCGCGGCGAATGGCACCGCCAACGCGCCGGATCGATCGCCGGACGCGTTGCTGCGCGGGTTACTGGTTGTTCTGCCGTCCGAGGAAACGCGGAATGCTGAGCGCGGGGCCATCATCATCGCCATCATCATCGTCATCGCGCGCGGTGCTGCGCGACAGGTTGGCCATGCGTTCAAACAGGGTGCTGCCAGCATTGGACGGCGCGCCGGCATCGCCGCCATCGCCTTCCGCGCCGCCAAGCAGCGAGCGCCTGCGATTGCCGCCCAGCTTGGCTTCAACCGGGCGGTCTTCGGCAGCCAGCCGGTCGGCATTGGCGAGCAGATCGTCCTGCACCGGCCCGGCCTGCGCATCCGGCTCATCCTCCGCGCCGGAATAGGGCGTGTATTCCTCGTCGAGTTCAAACGCCGCGTCATCTTCGGCCGATACCGCCGGGGCAGAAGCGGGCGAACCGGCGCCTAGGCTTTCGTCTTCAGCGCCGCGCAGTCCGGCGAGCGGATCGACAATGCCATCGACATCGTCGTCATATTCATTCGCGTAACCATCCCCGTCCTGCATCCCGCTAAGATCAAACGGGGCAGCGACCGGCGGTTCTTCCTCAGCCTCATCGGTAAGTTGAAGCGATTCGGCGCCATCCCCATAGGCGTCCTCGCCCTCGTCCGCGTCCTCGCCATCATCCGAAAAAGCCACGGGCGGCATTTCGGGCGGGGTCAGTTCAAACGCGGGGATCGCAGGCGCAGCGGCCACGGGCTGCTCGGCCTCTTCGGGCGGCAGTTCCATCAGCCCATCGTCTTCCGACAGTTCGAGCACTGGCCGCTTGGGCGCGCGCGATCCGCCGAGCGTAACGGGCTGCGAGCGTTCAACCGCGCTGACCGCACCTTGCTCAATCCCGGTGGCGACCACTGAAACGCGGATCTTGCCCTTAAGGTCAGGGTTGAAGGCGCTGCCCCAAATGATGTTGGCGTCTTCGTCGACCAGTTCGCGGATATGGTTCGCCGCCTCATCGACTTCGAGCAGGCGCATATCCTCGCCGCCGATGATCGAGATGATGACACCCTTGGCCCCAGCCATGCTGACCCCGTCGAGCAGCGGGTTGGCGATGGCCTGTTCGGCGGCTTCGAGCGCGCGGTTCTCACCCTCGCCCTCACCCGTGCCCATCATCGCCTTGCCCATCTCGCTCATCACCGAGCGCACGTCGGCAAAATCGAGGTTGATGAGGCCCGGCATCACCATCAGATCGGTGATCGAACGCACGCCCTGCTGCAGCACTTCGTCGGCAAGCTGGAACGCTTCCTTGAAGGTGGTTTCGGCCTTGGCGACCAGAAACAGGTTCTGGTTGGGGATGACGATCAGGGTGTCGACATGGGCCTGAAGTTCGGCAATCCCGGCTTCGGCAGCGCGCATCCGGCGGGTGCCTTCGAACAGGAATGGCTTGGTCACGACGCCCACGGTCAACACGCCCATGCGGCGCGCGGCTTCGGCAATGACCGGCGCAGCCCCGGTGCCGGTGCCCCCGCCCATCCCGGCCGCGATGAAGCACATGTTGACGCCGTCGAGCGCCCTTTCAACTTCGGCAACGGTTTCTTCGGCGGCGGCTTTGCCCACTTCGGGCCGGGCGCCTGCCCCAAGGCCGCCGGTGATTTCCGGGCCAAGCTGGATGCGGCGTTCGGCTGGCGAAGTGCTCAGCGCCTGTGCATCGGTGTTGGCGACGATGAATTCGACGCCTTCGATCGCGGCTTCGATCATGTTGGCGATGGCATTGCCGCCCGCGCCGCCAATTCCGATAACCGTGATGCGCGGACGCAGATCGTCGATCACCGCAGGTCCGATATTGATGCTCATCAGCTTGCCCTCCAGGCGCAGGAAATCAGAATGTTCAGCACGCGCCCCACTTTAATTCCTCTGTGACATAATAAGGTTGCACATTTTATAGCGCCAGCGCCCTTATCCACAATGATAGGGCCATGAACCAAGGCCCGCCACGTCAGAAATACTCCCTGAGCGCGCGAAACAGCCGCGCTGCGAGCGCCAACCCGCCGCTTTCAGGTGCGAAACCACGATAGACCTTGCCGCGCCCGGTGCCCACCGCGCGGATATCGACCGGGTCTTCGGCAGCGTAAAGGCACAGCCCCGCCAGCGTCGCGAAACCGGGAGCATGATGCGCTTCGGGCATTCCGGCAAGCTGCGGCGGTCGTCCCAGACGCACCGGCATACCCAGCGCGCCCTGGACGAAATCGGCCATCCCGGCCATTTCTGCCCCGCCGCCGGTCAGCACCACCTGGCCTGCGCGTGCGCCGGAAAACCCCATTTCCTTCAAGGCCTTACCAACCTCACCTGTGAGTATTTCCAGATGCCGGGTGACGACCGAGATCAGTTCGGCGCGCACGATGCGGTTCTTGTCATCCGCGCCGCGCGCCAGCGGGCCGATGGGTGCGCCCCCGACCTCCACGCCCCCGTCGACCCCCTCGCCCGGCCCATTGACCGGGATCAGTTCGCGGTGATCGGCGGGGCTGGCAACCGCCGATCCGGCGACGCATTTCAATCGCTCCGCCTGCGAACGGCGGATGCCGAAACTGCTGGCAATCGCATCGGTGATATCAGCCGACCCTATCGGCAAGGCCCGCAACCCCAGCAGCATCCCGCCCGCAAACACCGCCACATTGGTCACATCGGCGCCGATTTCGACCAGCGCCACGCCCAGTTCGCGCTCTTCCACCGAAAGGCAGGCGTGCCCGGCTGCCAGCGGCGCGGCGACCACGCCTTCAACCTCAAGATGCGCGTTCTGCACCGCTTCGGTAAGGTTTCTCACCGGCGCGCCATCGGCCAGCATCACGTGGATATCGACCCCCAGCCGCTCGGCATGGAGCCCGCGCGGATTGGCGACCCCGTGCGCGCCGTCAAGCGTGTAATGCGCGGGTTGGGCGTGCAGCACGGTGCGCCCGTCGGGCTGGATCATCTCGCGCGCGTGGATCAGCAGCTGCTCGACATCCTCATCCTCGATCCGTCGCCCGCCAATCTCGATATCGACCGCCACCACGCTGCTCGTCAGCCCTGCCCCGGCGCAAGCGATCCACACGCTGCGCACGTTGGTGTTGGCGCTTTTTTCGGCGCGTTCCACCGCATCGCGGATGGCGTAGGTCGCGCTTTCCATATCGGTGACATAGCCGCGTTTGATCCCGGCGCTGGCCCGGTGGCCCGATCCCAGCACCTGCAATTCACCGCTTTCTGTTTCGCCCATGATCATCGCGGAAATGCGGAAACTGCCGACATTCACCGCCGCAAAGGTGCGGGCGAGACGGCGAGCGGGGGCCGCGCGCGAGGCCATTATTCGCTGCCTTCGGTGTTGGCGGCTATGGTCGGCGCATCGCGCACACCTTCGGGCAGACGCATATACAGGCGCGGGGGCGAACGCATGTCGAACGCCAGCACCTTGCCGCCGAGCAGGCGGTTCTGTCCATCCAGCCGCGCAAACTTGACCAGCGCGGTTGCCGCCTCAACCTCGCCTTCGGGCAGGGCGAGCAATTGCCCGGTCTTGAAGGTCAGGTTCCAGCGGCGGTTGCCAACCCATTCGGCGGCTTCGACCTGCGGGGCAAGCGCGGGCGCGGCGGCGATCAATTGTTCCAGATTGCGGGCCTGCTTGCCCGCCCCCGGCCCGGAAAGTTGCAGCATGCCCTTCGCCTTGTCCGGGCTGACCGGTTCCAGTTCCACCCCGTCCGCGTCGATCAGCACCAGCCTGTCGGGCTTTTCCAGCACGGCGTGGGGCGTGCGTTCGACGATATCCACGGCAAGCGTGTGCGGCAGCTGGATGGAAACCCTTGCGTCGGCAACCCACGGCAGTGCACGCAAGTCGGTGCGCAGGGCCGCAATATCCACTTCGGGCATCGCCTGATTGCGCTGGGCGAGCGCGCGGGCATAGACCTGCTGTTCGTCCATGCGGGCGGTGCCGGTAACGCGCACATGGCGAACCTGAAACCCGGCATCGGCGGCAATCCGCGCCGCCTGTGCCCCGGCCAAAGCAGGCACGCCCGCAAGGTTGGCGATGAACAGGGCTATCCCCGCCGCGCCGCCGATAATCATCACGAGCCAGATGCGGCTCCACTGCTGTTCAGTGAAGGGCAGCAGGCCCATCAGCCAGTCGAGCAGCCCGCTCGCCCGCCCTTGCGCGCGGCGCGCGGTCAGGCTTCGGCTTTGCGCCTTG
>JBGSKN010000072.1:0-3944 GCA_041741215.1 Erythrobacter sp.
CCGCGCTCGATCACGAATGGCTCAAGGCAAGCCCATTCCTCGTCGCTCATCAAACCTCGGATCACGATAGCCTCCCCAAAAGCCACCTTGAATCACATACTGGTCCTCTTGGGAATCCCCTTTGTCAACAGGTCCTAAGCGGGCCGCGTTACTACAACTCTTCATTGCTCAGGGGCTCCACACATGAAGCTTAAATACCTCCTTGCGGCCAGCATTGTCAGCCTTGCTGCGCCCACCACGATTGCCACGCCTGCGTTCGCGCAGCAGATCACGTCCAGCATTCAGGGAACGGTCAAAGATGACAGCGGTTCGCCGATTTCCGGCGCGACGGTCGTTGTTACCGATACGCGCACCGGCGCCTCGCGCACTACGGTAACCGGGGCGGATGGCAGGTTCTCGGCAGCCAATCTGGTTGTTGGCGGGCCCTACTCGGTTACCGCCGATGCCGATGGTTTTGAAGGTCAGACGATTTCCGACATCACGACCTCGCTGCAAGGCGCAACCGGGGTCAGCTTCTCGCTTGCGGCGGGTTCGGGCACCATTCTGGTCACTGGCTCACGGGCCACGGTGACCCAGCAGGCGGTTGGGCCGGGCTCGGCATTTTCACAAGAAGTTCTTGAAAACTCACCCAGCTTCAACCGCGACATTCGCGACATCATCCGGCTCGACCCGCGCGTCAGCCTGGACCGTGACGATGGCGGTTCGGGTGCTGACCGGATCAGCTGCCTTGGCGGCAATGATCGCGGCAACGCATTTACCGTTGACGGGATCAGCCAGGGCGACATTTTCGGGCTTAACGATACCGGTTTCAGCTCGCGCAGCTCGACCCCGATCCCGTTCGATGCCGTTCGCGAAACGCAGGTGCAATTCGCGCCGTTCGATGTCGATTATGCCAACTTCACCGGTTGCGCGATCAATGTCGTGACCAAATCGGGCAGCAATGATTACCATTTCGGCGGGTTCTTCGAATATTCGGATAATGGGCTGCGCGGCAACAAGATCGTTGCTGACGGCGCAGTTCGCAATGTCGCCCCGATCGAAGCGGACAAGCGCTGGGGTGTTTACCTCGGCGGCCCGGTGATCAAGGACCGGTTGTTCCTTTTTGGTGCCTATGAACATCAGGAAGCCGGCCAGTCGCAGGACGATGGCCCGGTTGGCGGCGGTTTCCCCAACGAACAGGTTGGCATCACGGTCGATCAGTTCGAAGAAGTGCGCGAAGTGCTTAACCGGGTTTACGGTATTGATACCGGCGATCTGGTGACCAGCCGCCCCTTCACCAACAACCGTTATTTCGTCCGCGCCGATTTCCAGATCAATGATGATCACCGTCTGGAAACGACCTATCAGCGGCTCGAAGAAGGCTCCACGCTGGCGGACGATCTGTTCACCGGCAACAGCCCGCAGGCGGTAGGCCGCAACACTTTCCGCATCAGCGGGACAAAGTCGAACTATTATTCGGGACGCCTGTTCTCGCAATGGTCCGACAATCTGTCGTCGGAAATCCGCTATTCGCGCTCGGAAGTGCGCGATTTGCAGGATCCGATCGGCGGCGGTGAAGCGCAGTCGGACAATCCCATTCCGCGGATCATCGTGGGTATCGACAATCCCACCGGGATTGACGGCACCGTGATGGCCGGCCCGGGCAATTCGCGTTCGGCCAATGATCTGCAGACCGATGTCGACCAGTTCCGTGCTGCCGTCACGCTGGAAGCCGGGGCGCACCGGTTCAAGGTCGGTGTCGAATACAACCGCGCATCGCTGTTCAATCTGTTCGTGCAGAATGCCACCGGCACGCTGGTTTTCCGCAATATTGCCGATCTGGAGGCTGGGCTGCTTTCCCCCGGCACCGGCAACAATCAGACAAATACCATTCCAGCCAACGTGATCAGCGGGGCGACCGAAGGGGCGTTCGGCAATTTCTCGGCAACCGGAAATGTCACCGATGCGGCGGCCGACTTCAACCGCACGATCTATTCGGTGTTCGCGCAGGATGAATGGGACATCAGCGAACAGCTTAATGCCGTTGTGGGTGTCAGGGTGGACTGGTTTGATGGCGGCGCGCCTGCACTCAACCCGAACTTTGTTGCCCGTTACGGCTTTGGCAACAACACCGGCTTCAGCGCGCTTGATCCGATCGTGATGCCGCGCCTGGCGCTGACCTATGACATGGATGATTTCGCGGTATTCTCGCGCGCGCAGGTGCGCGGCGGTGTCGGCGTATTCTCCGGCGGTGATCCGCTGGTGTGGTTTGGCAATGCCTTCCAGAACGATGGGCGCGGTTTTGCCACCGGGACGACGCAGGACGCGCCGTGCCCTGCAGGCCAGATCAGTGTGGTAACGAACGGTCAGTTCACCGGCCTGCCCAACTGTTTCGTGGATGCAGCAGCCGGCCGCGCGGCAGCGGGTCTGGGCGATAACCAGTCGATCAGCCCTGACATCAAGCTGCCCAGCGTGATCCGCGCCAATCTGGGCTTCACCTCTGATGTCGATTTCGCCAGCAGCGGGTTTTTCAGCGGCTGGAACCTGACGCTCGATTACATCTACAGCCACATGCGCAATCCGTTCACGCTGGTCGATCTGTCGCAGACAGTCGATCCGTCGCGCGGGCTGAACGGCTTCACCATCGACGGCCGCCCGATTTTCCGGGCGATCGATCCGACGGCTGCCGGCTGTAGTGCCGAACTGGTCGGTCTCAATCCCGGACCGGTGTTTGAAGGGGTCACTTCGGCCTGTTTCAGCACCAGCCGCGATGACGAGTTGATGCTGACCAATGCGGGAAGCGTAAACAGCCAGATTGCTTCGTTCATCCTGGCCAAGCGCTTCGATGGCGGGCTGCTTACCGAAGGCGGCTCGGTTGATTTCAACCTTGGCTACGCCTGGACGCATTCGCGCGATCGCCGCAATATGTTCAGCTCAACCGCGGGTTCCAACTTCGATCTGACGGCGGCATTTGACCGGCAGAACCCCGAAGCCTCGCGCGGGTTCTTCGGTTCGCGTCACAACATCACCTCGCGGCTGTCGTTCAAGGAAGAATTCTTCAGCGATCTGGCCAGCCGCCTGTCGGTTTCCTTCGTCGCGCGTTCGGGTCGGCCTTTCAGCCTGACCTTCACCGGCGGCGGGGTGTTCAACGACAGCGCATCGGGCAATGACAACGCACTGGTCTATCTGCCAACCGGGGTGAATGATCCCAACATCGCGCCGACTTCGAATGCCGCCGCGGTGCAGGATCTGGTTGATTTTGCCAATGGCCTGGGCTGCGCCAAAGCGCACGTCGGCAGCTCGATCCCGCGCAATACCTGCACCAACGAATGGTATTACGACATGGATCTGTCGCTGTCGCAGGAACTGCCGGGGCCGGGCCGCCTGTTCGGTCGTGATGACAAGATCAAGCTGTTCGCATCGTTCGACAACTTCCTCAACCTGCTGGATAGCAGCTGGAACGTGCAACGCCGCCGCAATTTCGCCGGTCTGCAGGATGTTGCCAACATCTCCGGGATCGATTCAGCGGGCCGCTACATCATCTCCGGTTTTGCGGGGCAGGCTGCGATCGACAACGACAATAACGTCAACATCAGCTCGTCGGTATGGCGGATCAAGGTTGGCGTCAGCTACGACTTCTGACCCACACCGGTCAGACCTGAAACACGCTGCGGCGGGGCCATTGTGCTCCGCCGTTTGCGTTTCGGGGTCCGCGTGGCCTTCTGATCGCAGGCTGATCGTTGAACAAACGAAAGGGCGGCCCGGTAAAACGGGTCGCCCTTTTGCGTTGATGGCTTTCTTCGTGCTCCCGCTCAGGCGAAGGCCGCTGGCGGCGTTCAGTTGCTGCTGCCGCCCGCCTGCTGCGTGTCAGTGCTGATCGCGCCATCGGCCAGCGCCAGCAGATCCTTCGCCAAAGCTTCGCACCGCGCCGCGCATTCGCCCCGCCTGATCGCCCGTTCGAGCGC
>JBGSKN010000073.1:0-5842 GCA_041741215.1 Erythrobacter sp.
GCCCACGCATCCATCGCGCCCGGCAGCGCGTCAGACGCCAGCCAGCAGGCCGCCGATGCGGTGTTCATTGGTGAGGCCTTGATGCCGGTGGCGCTGGCCGTGCGGGTTGCGAAGGCGACGATGCGGATCGTGCGCCAGAACTTCGGATTTTCGATTGCCTATAATGTGCTCGCGGTGCCGCTGGCGCTGTTCGGGCTTGTCACCCCGCTGATCGCGGCGATCGCCATGTCGGTCAGTTCGCTGGTGGTGGTCGCCAATTCGCTGCGTTTGGCAAAAGCCGCGCGATGACCGGCCTGACGTTCCTGATCCCGATAGCAATCGGCATGGGGCTGATCGGGCTGGCCGCCTTCCTGTGGTCGCTGCGCGATGGGCAGTATGAAGACATGGACGGCGCGGCCAGCCGCATCCTGATCGATGAAGAGGACGAGGTATGAGCGTTAATCTGCCGCTGGCGCTGGCAGCGCTTATCCCGGTGCTGATCGGCCCGCTGCCCGCCGAAAATGCCACAATCACCGCGCAATTGTGCAACGGCGGCACCATCACCATCGCGCTGGGTGATGGCAAAGCGCCTGCTGACGACGGCAATTGTCACCCCAAGGCCTGCCACGCGGGCACCTGCCGCGAAAAGTCCAGACGCACAATTTGATCTCGCGCAAAGACGTCTTGTAACGGGGTTCGCTAAGGCGAGCCGCGGGGCGGCCAAAAAACCTGAGGGTCTGCCGCGACGACGGAGCGCTCGACAAAATGTGGTCTTATCACCCGGAATTGCTCGCGCGAGCGGTGCCGCGCTACACCAGCTATCCGACCGCGGCTGATTTCGGCCCGCTGCCCGAAGGGGCCATCGAACGCGCGATTGCCGGGGCGGATGGCGATATCTCGCTCTATCTCCACATCCCGTTTTGCGAACAGATCTGCTATTACTGCGGTTGCAACACCGGTGCAGCGGGCAAGCGCGCGCGGGTCGAAGCCTATCTTGACGCGCTGCATCAGGAAATCGCCACGGTGGCGAGCCTGCTTCCCGAAACCGCGCGGGTGCGGCGCATTGCCTTTGGCGGCGGCAGCCCCAACGCGATTGAGCCGGGCGAGCTGCTGACACTGGTTGATGCGATTCATGCCCATTTCCCGCTATTTGCGCCGGAATGGTCAATCGAACTCGATCCGCGCAGCCTGAATGCGCAATGGGGCCGCCTGATCAGCGAAATCGGCATCACCCGCGCCAGCATGGGGGTGCAGACCTTTGCCGCCCATTGCCAGACAGCCATCGGGCGCGAACAGCCAGCCGCGATGATCTGCCGCAGCGTTGAATGGCTGCGCAGCGGCGGCGTGACCTCGCTCAATTTCGATCTGATGTATGGCCTGCCGCATCAGACCATGGCCGATCTGACCGAGAGCCTGGAATATACGCGCAAACTGGGGGCCGACCGGGTGGCGGTGTTCGGCTATGCCCATGTCCCGCATATGGTGCCGCGCCAAAGGGTGATCCCCGAAGCCGCATTGCCGGGGGCCGAGGCGCGCTTTGCGATGGCGGCAGAGGCGCACGCCCGGCTCACCGCTCACGGCTATGACGCGGTCGGTTTCGATCACTTTGCCCTGCCGCATGATCCAATGGCGCGCGCGGTGCGCGGCGGCACGCTGCGGCGCAATTTTCAGGGCTTTACCGATGATGCCTCCGATGTGCTGATCGGCATGGGTTCGTCTGCGATCAGCGGCTTTCCCGCGTTACTGGCGCAGAACGACAAGCATAATGGCCGCTATCGCAAATTGTCGGGCGAAGGGCGGCTATCGCCCCGCCACGGGATCGCGCGCTCGGCGCAAGACCGGCTGCGCGGGCAGGTGATAGAGGCGCTGCTGTGCCGGGGTGAGGCCGAGCTTTCGCCGTGCCTGCGGGCCGAAGTGCGGGGCGCGCTCTTGCCGTTTACCGCAGCCGGGCTGGCGACGCTTGACAATAATACCTTGCGCCTCGCGCCCGGCGGGTTGCCCTATGCCAGGGTGATCGCATCGCTGTTCGACCGTTACCGCGCGGTCACGCAGCACAGGTTCAGTTCGGCGATCTGACGCTGATCCAAACGTCCCGGCCCGCAATTGTGCGCCCGGCGCACAAGGCGTTCGTCGATCAGGCAGATTCGCTCTTTTCACAGGCCTGCAAAGTGGCTTAACGAAAGCTATTCGCTCGGATCGGGCAGTTCGCTCGTCTGTTCAGGCAGGCGGCTCAATGACAAAGGTTATGCTGCAAATGAAAACGTTCCTGCTCGCCGGGGCCTGCGCCCTCAGTTTGTGTGCTCCCGCTGCGCTGCTTGCCGAAGAAGGCATGTGGCTGCCCAGCCAGACCGGGGCGATTGCCGATGCGATGAAGCAGGCCGGGCTTGAACTTGACGCGGCGACTCTGGGCGATCTGCAACGCCCGCCATTGACCGCGATTGCATCGCTGGGCGGATGTTCGGCGGCGTTCCTTTCGCCAGAGGGTCTGGTGGCCACCAATCACCACTGCGTCGCCGGGTCGCTGCAATATAATTCCTCGCCCGAAAATGATTACCTCACCAACGGCTTTCTCGCCGCCACGCTGGCCGATGAACTGCCGGCCGCTCCGGGCAGCCGGATCTATGTGATCGAGGATCTGCGCGATGTCTCCGCCGCGATGCTGAAAGGCACGGCAAAGCTTGAAGGCCGCGCGCGGTATGACCGGCTGCAGGCCAACCGCACCGCCTTGATCGAAGCGTGCGAGCGCCAGGCCAATCGCCGCTGCGATGTGCGCGCCTATTTCGGCGGGCAGCAATACTGGTTGCAGCAACAACTTGAAATCAGGGACGTGCGGCTGGCCTATGCCCCGGCGGCAGGCGTGGGCAATTTCGGCGGAGAGAAGGACAACTGGATGTGGCCGCGCCACACCGGCGATTTCGCGTTCTACCGCGCCTATGTGGCACCCGATGGTTCATCCGCGCCGTTTGCAGCGGACAACGTGCCGTTCAAGCCCAAGGCGTTTCTGCCGATTGCCAGACAGGGCGTGAAGGAAGGCGATTTCATCATGGTCGCCGGTTTCCCCGGCACCAACGAACGCCTGCGCACCGCCGAAGAAGCGCGGTTCTATTACGAAGAACTCTACCCCTATCAGCAGCGCATGCTGGCCGAATATGGCGACCTGATCGACGCGCTGACCGCGGGCAATGACGCCGCGACAATCGCCTATGCCGCCACGCTGCAGGGCGTGGAGAATTACGAAAAGAAGATCGCGGGGCAGATGGCCGGGGCCGACGCCATTTCGCTGATCGAAAAGAAGGCCGCCGAGGAAGCGGGTTTTCGTAGCTGGATCGCCGCTGACCCTGAGCGTCAGGCACAATATGGCGCGGCGCTGGCTGAACTTGATCGGCTGGTGGCGCAAGGCAACGCCGCTGCGTTGGCCGATGCCAAGCGCGGGCTGCTCGGGCGCGGCCAGCTCTATGGTGCAGCGCGTTCGCTGTACCGCTGGGCCAACGAACAGGCCAGGCCCGACAAGGACCGCGAGCCCGGCTTTCAGGAACGCGACCGCGCCTTCATGACGCAGGCCATGCAGCGGATCGAGCGGCGCTATGTGCCCGAAATCGACAAGGCGATCTGGGAAGACGGGATTGCCGAATACCGAACCCTGCCCGCCGATCAGCGCAACACCAGCTTCGATGCCTTCATGCAAACCCGCGATCTGGCCTCGTTTTATGCAGCCACCAAGCTTGGCAACACCGCCGCGCGGATGGAGTGGATGGGCAAATCGGTAGCCGACTTCAAGGCGTCAGACGATCCCATCATCCAACTCGCGGTGGCCACCTATGACGCGGCAATAGCGGACGAAGCTTCGGAAAAGGCGCGCGCTGGCGAAATGCACAAGGCCCGTTCCAAGGTGATGGAGGCTCGGCTTGCCTATGCCGCCAGCCAAGGCAAGACGATGTATCCCGATGCCAATGGCTCGCTGCGCTTCACCTATGGCAAGGTGACGGGCAAGGCGGTCGACGGGCAGGTGTGGACGCCGTTCACCACCGCCGAAGGGATCGTCGCCAAGCACACCGGTCGCGGCGAATTTGATGCGCCGGACAAGATGGTGGAGCTGATCAAGGCAAGGGACTATGGCCGCCACGCCGCACCGGAACTCGGCACGTTGCCGGTCGATTTCCTCTCCACCGTGGATATCACCAACGGCAATTCGGGTTCATCAACCCTGAATGCGCGCGGCGAGTTTGTCGGGCTGGCGTTTGATGGCACGATCGAAGGCGTGGTGTCCGACTGGATGTATGACCCCGCAATCAACCGCACCATCCACGTCGACAGCCGGTTCATGCTGTGGACGATGGAAAAGGTTGACGGGGCAGACCGCCTGCTGGCGGAAATGGGTGTGGTGGCCGAGTAAAATCTGAATAAGTATGCGGCGCGTGGGCAACCCGCGCGCCGCCTGCTAGACCCGCGCCAGCACGGACAACGGACGGGGAGACAGGCAATGCGCGAACTGGTGGTGGTCGATATCGGCGGCACCCATGCGCGCTTTGCGATCGCGTCGGTTGGCGCGGACGGGGCGATCAGCCTTGATGCGCCCGAAACGCTGCACACCGCCGATCACGCCAGTTTCCAGACCGCATGGGAAGCCTTCCGCAAACGCAAGGGCGGCGCCCTGCCTGCGGCGGTGAGCATGGCGATTGCCGGGCCGGTGGGCAGCCCCGGCAACCCCAATCCGGTGATCCGTTTCACCAACAACCCGTGGATCATCCGCCCTGCGCTCATCAATGAAAAGCTGGGGGTGGAACGGTTTACGCTGGTCAATGATTTCGCCGCCGTCGCCCATGCCGTGGCGCGCGCCGATGATAGCGAGTTCCTGCATCTGGCCGGGCCGGACGCGCCGCTGGGCCGTGATGGCACGATCAGCGTGATCGGCCCCGGCACCGGGCTGGGGGTCGCGCATCTGTGGAGATCAGGCAACCAATACCGCGTGCAGGCGACCGAGGGCGGGCACATCGACTT
This sequence comes from Erythrobacter sp., assembly GCA_041741215.1. Lineage (GTDB taxonomy): Bacteria > Pseudomonadota > Alphaproteobacteria > Sphingomonadales > Sphingomonadaceae > Erythrobacter. The sequence continues at coordinate 4,978 of JBGSKN010000073.1, forward strand.
CGCCCCGCTGGACAGCATCGAGGACGCGATCCTTGCCCGGTTGCGCAGCCGCCATAACCGCGTTTCGGTGGAACGGGTGGTGGCTGGCCCCGGCATTGTCGATATCTATCAGGCGCTCGCCGCGCTCGAACACCGCACCGTGCCCGAACGCGATGCGATCGACATCTGGACGCTCGGCACCAGCGGCGAGGACAGTTTGGCGGCGGCGGCGGTTGACCGCTTCTGCCTGTCCTTGGGGTCGGTCGCGGGCGATCTGGCGCTGGCGCAGGGCGGGTTTGCGGGCGTGGTGATTGCCGGCGGGCTTGGCTACCGCATCCGCGACACGCTGCTCGCATCCGGTTTTGCCGCAAGGTTCAAGTCCAAGGGGCGGTTTGAAAGCCTGATGGCGGCCATCCCGGTCAAGCTGATCGTTCACCCGCAACCCGGCCTGTTCGGCGCGGCCGCAGCGTTTGCGGCGGAGCATTGGCCCGAACCCGGAGATGCTGTGTGAAGACGATTGCCGAACTCGAAGCGCGGCTGGCCGACCTGCACCAACGCACCCGCGAAACGCCGCTGTTCAACCCGGTGTTTCAATTGTCGCTCGATCTGTCGCGCGCGCTGGAAGCGGGGCAGGTCAACCTCGATGATCTGGCCGCGCTGGTGGAACAGCTGGAATGCGGCGGTCTGAAAACCCGCGCTGTCAGGCTGCGCAGCCTGCTGGCCCCGACCGCCGATAGCGCCGCGCCGCTGGCGGGAGAGGATGCGGATTTCGACACCTTCCGCGCCCGCTGTGAACGCCCGCAACTCCACGCCGTTTTCACCGCGCACCCAACCTTCCTGCTCGACCCGGCGCAGGCCCAAGCGGTCGCTGCCGCGGCATCGGGCA
>JBGSKN010000074.1:0-4604 GCA_041741215.1 Erythrobacter sp.
CGCCCACAGCGATACGGGTGCGCCAGCGCCGCGGCCAGAACCACCGCCGCGCGCCATCCTGCGCAATTTCTATCTGCTGCTCGTCAGCCACCGGCATCGTCCCCAACCCTTGCGCGCATCATCGCCCAAAGGCAATGAGACAGCAGGATCAATTCCTGCCGGGGGTCGCATTGCCGCAAGCTGAAGACCATTTCGATTTCGGGGGCGAACCTGCCACCCGTTCGGACGCGGGCAAATCCGCTGGCGACGGCCACCGCGCCCGCCTGCGTGAAAGGCTGCTCAGCGGCGGGGCCGAGGCGCTCGCGGATTACGAAGTGCTCGAATATCTGCTGTTCGCCGCGATCCCGCGCGGGGATACCAAGCCGATCGCCAAGGCGCTGATCGCGCAGTTCGGCAGCCTTGCAGGCGTGCTCAACGCCGATCCCAAAGCCTTGCAGCGGGTCAAGGGCGTGGGCGAAGCAAGCGCAGCGGCGATCAAATCGGTGGCCGTCGCGGCGCGGCGCATGACTCGCGGTGAAATCATCAAGAAACCGGTTCTGGGCAGCTGGCAGGCGCTGATCGATTACCTCACCACCGATATGGCGCATCTGACGGTGGAGCGCGTGCGCATCCTTTATCTCGACACCAAAAACCGCCTGATCGAGGATCATCACCTTGGCGATGGTTCGATTGACGAAGCCGCGATCCACCCGCGCGAAGTGATCCGCCGGGCGATGGATCTGGGGGCGGCGGCGATGATTCTGGTTCACAACCACCCCAGCGGCAGCCCCGAACCGAGCCGCGCCGATATCCAGATCACCCAGCGCATCGCCGAAGCCGGACGCCTGCTTGGCGTCAATGTCCACGATCATGTCATCATCGGACGCGAAGGGCATACCAGCCTCAGGGCAAAAGGGCTGATCTGACGGGCTTGCCATCGGCGCGCTGCCCGCCTAGCCCGCGCCCCAAGTCTGACCCTTCAACCGGAGCCGCCGATGGTCCCCCGCTATGCCCGCCCACAAATGACCGCCCTGTGGGAGCCGGAGGCGAAATATCGCATCTGGTTCGAGATCGAGGCGCACGCGACCGAAAAGCTGGGCGAGCTTGGCGTTGTGCCCGCCAGCGCGGCCAAGGCCCTGTGGGACTGGTGGGCAACCAATCCGGTGATCGACGTTCCCGCCATCGACGCGATCGAGGCGGTTGCCAAACATGACGTGATCGCCTTCCTCACCTGGGTGGCGGAGCAGGTCGGCGACGAAGCGCGCTTCATGCATCAGGGGATGACCTCCTCCGACGTGCTCGACACGACGCTGTCGGTGCAACTGGCGCGCGCGAGCGATATGTTGATCGACGACATCGACGCGCTGCTCGCGGCGATCAAAACCCGCGCGATGGAGCATAAATACACGCCGACGATTGGCCGCAGCCACGGTATCCATGCCGAACCTGTGACCTTCGGGCTGAAGCTGGCGCAGGCCTATGCCGAGTTTGACCGGTGCCGCGCACGGCTGGTCGCGGCGCGGGCCGAAATCGCCACCTGCGCGATCAGCGGCGCGGTCGGCACCTTTGCCAATATCGATCCGGCGGTTGAGGCGCATGTGGCGCAAAAGCTGGGCCTCGCAATCGAACCGGTCAGCACGCAGGTGATCCCGCGCGATCGCCACGCGATGTATTTCGCCACGCTCGCCGTGGTCGCAGGCAGCATTGAACGTCTCGCGGTCGAAATCCGCCACCTGCAACGCACCGAAGTGCTGGAGGCGGAGGAGTATTTCTCGCCGGGGCAAAAGGGTTCGAGCGCGATGCCGCACAAGCGCAACCCGATCCTGACCGAAAACCTCACCGGGCAGGCGCGCATGATTCGCGCCTATGCCCTGCCCGCGCTGGAGAATGTCGCGCTGTGGCATGAACGCGATATCTCGCATTCCTCGGTCGAACGATTTATCGGCCCGGATGCGACCATCACGCTCGATTTCGCGCTCGCGCGGCTGACAGGCGTGGTCGAAAAGCTGCTGATCTATCCTGAACGGATGCAGAAGAACCTCGATAGCATGGGCGGGCTTGTCCATTCGCAGCGCGTGCTGCTGGCGCTGACACAGGCGGGCGTGAGCCGCGAGGATGCCTATGCGCTGGTGCAGCGTAACGCGATGAAGGTGTGGGAAAGCAGCGGCGCGCTGTCGCTGCTCGATCTGCTCAAGGCCGACCCGCAGGTAACTGCCGCGCTTTCGCCGGAAGCTCTGGAGGATAAATTCGACCTCGCCTACCACTTCGCTCAGGTCGACACGATCTTCGCGCGGGTGTTCGGGTAGGACCGGCGGTGCTGGACTTGGCAGCCAAATCGCCTAGGCTTCGCCAACCAACGGGCCACCAGGGGAAGCATGCCTCGTGAAAATCCTTCGCACCATCATCTGGATTCTGGCGGCTTTGGGCTTCCTGATCTTTGCCATCTATAATTGGCGGCCGGTCGAATTGACGCTGTGGCAGAACCTTGTGATGGAAACCAAGGTGCCAGTGCTGGCATTGCTGGCGTTTGCGGCGGGGTTCGTGCCGCTGTGGGCCTATCACCTGAGCGTGAAATGGGCGCTGAACCGCAGGTTGCGGGCGCTGGAAAACTCGCTCAGGAACATGGCGCTGGCGCGGCAGGCCGAAACCGCTGCGCCAAACGCGGCGGCAGTGGTGGACAGCCCTGTGGATAAGGCAGGGACAACAGCGGCAGAACCCGCCGATCCGTTCAGCCCTGCGAACCCCGACAGCGATGGGGACGCCAAGTGAGCAATCCGATCTACCTCGCGCTCGACATTCCGCAGCTCGAACCAGCCAAGGCGCTGCTATCGAGGGTCAAGGCGCATATTGGCGGGGTCAAGCTGGGGCTGGAATTCTTCTGCGCCCACGGCGCGCACGGGATGCATGAAATCGCGCATATGGGCCTGCCGATCTTCCTCGATCTGAAGTTCCACGACATCCCCAACACCGTCGCCGCCGCGATGATGGCGATTCATGTCCATGAACCGGCAATCGTCACCGTCCACGCAGCTGGCGGGCGCGCGATGATGGAGGACGCCAAGGCAGCGGCGGCGAACGGCACCAAGGTGGTGGCCGTCACAACCCTGACCAGCCTTGATGCCAATGATCTGACCGCCACCGGGGTTTATGGCAGCGCCGAAACGCAGGTGATGCGGCTGGCCGAACTCGCCCATGCGGCGGGGCTGGACGGGGTGGTGTGTTCCGGACAGGAAGTCGCGATGGTCAAAAAGGCATGGCGGGATGGCTATTTCGTCGTCCCTGGCCTGCGTCCAAATGGTGCCAAAAATGGCGGGGGCACCGGCGACCAGAAACGCGTTGTCACCCCCCGCGCCGCGCGCGACAACGGCGCGAGCGTGCTGGTCATCGGCCGCCCGATCAGCCGCGCGGAGGATCCGGTGGCAGCGGCGCGGGCGATTGAGGCGACGCTTTGACATGAGCAAGGTGTGTCCCTTCGTGCCGACGAAGGACATGGCGGCGTCGGTAGCCTTCTATGAGGCGCTGGGCTTCGGCGTGCTCCACCGCGACGACAGTTTGGCGATCATGGATCACGATGGCGCGACGATCCTGATCCAGCCCTATTACGTCGAGGAATGGGCGAACAACTGGATGGCGCAGTTGCGCGTTGACGATCTGGACGCTTGGTGGGCACGCACCGAGGGGCTGGCCGCGCGTTACCCCGGCATGATGGTCAAACCGCCCGCGATGCAGCCTTGGGGCATCCGTGTGGGCTATCTCTCCGATCCGGCGGGCGTTCTATGGCACGTGGTGCAAGAATGACCGACCACGCCACCCCCAACCTGCCCGCGCGCGACTTTGCCGCGACTTCGGCGTTCTATGCCTCGCTCGGGTTCGAGGAGGACTTCCGCGATGATGGCTGGATGATCCTGTCGCGCGGCGATGCGACGCTGGAATTCTTCCCATATCCCGATCTTGACCCCTACCAGAGCTCGTTCAGCTGCTGCTTGAGGCTCGATGATCTGCCCGCAATGATGGCGCAGGTGCGGGCCGCAGACATCCCCAATGCGCGAGTCGGCATACCGCGCTTCCACCCACCGCAAGTCGAGGGCAGCGGGCTGACGATTGCCTATCTGATCGACCCCGATGGCACGCTGCTGCGGCTGATCCAGAACGATTGATTCCCAAGCCTTCGTCACCCTGAACTTGTTTCAGGGTCCATTCCTCCTTACGCGCGGCAGGCTTGTTGAGGCACGATGGATGCTGAAACGAGTTCAGCATGACGAAGTTGGGCCATGAGCAACACGAATATCATTCAGGCCTCTCTCGCCGACGCTTCGGCTCTAAAAAGCCTGCTCGAAGTCGCCTATCGCGGCGATTCGGCAAGGCGTGGGTGGAACCATGAGGCCGATATTCTCGATGATGAGCGCACTGCCCCCGGCGAGCTTGAGGCGCTGCTGGTCGATCCCGCCGTCACCATTCTGACGACGCGGGAGGGTGACATACTGACCGGCTGCGTCGCGGTGACCCGCAAGGATGCCAAAGCGGATGGGGGCATCGGCTATCTCGGGATGCTGTGCGTCTCCCCCACGCTGCAATCGGCGGGCCTTGGGCGGCGGCTGCTCGACGCTGCGGAAGACTGCGCGCGG
>JBGSKN010000075.1:0-15180 GCA_041741215.1 Erythrobacter sp.
TGGTCGAACGATGCTTCAACAAGCTCAAGAACGCCCGAAGGCTGGCCACCCGATACGACAAAACCGCCGACAGCTATCTCGGTTTCATCCACCTCGTCTCAATCCGCCTGTGGATGCGTGAATTTGTCAACAGGTCCTAGATGAAATTCTGAAAATTCAAGCCGACGTAGACGAGGATGACGACAACAAGCTTGCATATCGGCAGGAGGCTATTGAAGTCTACTCATATTCGCGAGCGGTACGCAGAGCTCAAAGCATGATGGCGGAGGGGCTGCCCATTTCGTCTAGGCTGATACGGGAAGCTCACTCACAACTGCTTTTTTTTGGCAGAGGCGCCGATAAGGCCCCAGGGTCATTCAAGCGGGAACAAAATTACGTTGCGGACAAACGCAGTCGCAAGATACTCTTTGTCCCGATCTCAGCGGAAGATCTGGAGAACGGCATCGCCGAGCTTGAACGCTACATCCATGACGAAAGTGTCGAGCCATTGGTGCAGACCGCAGTGGCCCACCTCGAATTTGAAGCACTCCATCCTTTCAAGGACGGTAACGGTCGCCTTGGGCGCATGTTAATCCCTTTGAATTTGTGGCAACGGGGGCTCATTCATGCGCCACACCTATATGTTAGTGCGGCGATCGAAGAAAGACGTGAGGAATACGTCGAAAAACTTCGTGCAGTGTCCGAAAAAGATGAGTGGGATGAGTGGATTCTCTTTTTCTTAGAAATATTGCAGAGGCAAGCGGAACTGAATATATCAATCACTGACCGCATCAATAAACTATACAATGATATGAGTCAGACTTTTCGTGAAATTCTGAGCTCTCAATGGGCGCAGGTCGCGTTGGACTATGTTTTCGCAAAGCCTGTATTCCGGAATAGCGCCTTCACATCATCCTCTGGCATTCCCTACCAGACTGCACATCGAATAAGCCGAATCTTGATCGAGCAAGGAATCCTGACGGTTAGCGAAGAAGCCGCCGGTCGGCGGGCCGCGCTTTTATCGTTCCAGCACTTGCTAGAAATAGTTCGATCATAGGCTCAGCCCATCCACCCCCACATTGACACCATCCCCCATCAGGCCCACGCCTCTCGGCGGGCATCTCGCCCGTGATCGGAACAGCCTATGGCCAAGGGCCAACAGAAGAAAAGCAAGGAAGCCCGCAAGCCCAAGAAGGACAAGGGCCCCAAGCTCAACGCCAGCCAGCCGAGCACCAAGCCCGGCGGGATCAAGGGGCTGGAGAACATGAAGAACAGCTGAGGGATTTAGCCCCTCCCCCGTGGGGAGGGGAGATAAGGGCGGCTTTACCGCCGCATGGCCGCCGGTTGCGCACGGGCCGGCTTAGAGCGGTTTGCGATCCGATTGCATCGGATCAACCGCCCTATCTGTTTGTTTGGCCGCGTTTTCGCAAGTCGCCGGGTGATTCCACCCGGCTCGAAAACGCTCCAGCCCAGCCCGGCAGAGCGCATCGAGGTGGTCAAACCAGGCCGACAGCCGAGGCGATGGCGATGGTGATCACGGCGCCAATGAACGGTCCGGCCACGGGGATCCAGGCATAGCCCCAGTCCGATCCGCCCTTGCCCGCTATGGGGAGCACCGCATGGGCGATGCGCGGCCCCAGATCGCGTGCCGGGTTGATCGCATATCCGGTCCCCCCGCCGAGCGACAGGCCGACCCCCCACACCAGCAAGCCGACCACCACGGGGCCAAGATAGGCGGGCATCGCCACCGCCTTTGACCCGATGGCGATAATGACCAACAAGAGTGCGATGGTGCCGATGATCTCGCTCAACAAATTGCCGCCGGTGTTGCGGATCGCAGGCACAGTCGAGAAAATGCCCAGCTTGGCCGCCTTGTCCTCGGTCACGGCCCAGTGCGGCAGATAGGCGAGCCACGCCAGCGTTGACCCGGTGAAAGCGCCAAGCAACTGCGCCAGCATATATTGCCCGACATGGCTGAAATCATTGCCCGCAATCGCCATTCCGATCGTGACGGCAGGGTTCAAATGCCCCGGCGCGCCGAGCGACACGGCGGTCAGCACCCCGAACAGCACCCCGAATCCCCATGCCGACGTGATGACCGTCCAGTCACCGCCTTTGCCCTTTGATCCGGTCAGCGTCACATTGGCGCACACGCCCGTGCCAAACAGCAACAACACTGCGGTGCCGACAAATTCGCCCAAGAACGCGGCGTCCATTATTGACCCTCCCGAAATAGAAAATGCGGAAATTACGCTTAATCGACCCAGTCGAGCGAGCGGGCGACTGCCTTGTTCCATTTGGCATAGAGCCGGGTGCGGGTCGCATCGTCCATCGCCGGGTGCCAGCGTTTATCGACCCCCCAATTGTCAGTGATGTCCTGCGTCGATTGCCAATATCCGACCGCGAGGCCGGCGGCATAGGCCGCGCCCAGTGCGGTTGTCTCGATCACCTTTGGCCGTACCACGGGGACGTTCAATATGTCGGATTGAAACTGCATCAACAGCTCGTTGACGACCATCCCGCCGTCCGTGCGCAGTTCGGTGATCGCGACGCCGCTGTCGCTGGTCATCGCATCGAGCACTTCGCGGGTCTGGAATGCGGTGGCCTCCAGCGCGGCGCGGGCGATATGGCCCTTGCCCGCAAACCGCGTCAGCCCGGCGATCACCCCGCGCGCGCTGTCTTTCCAGTGCGGTGCATAGAGGCCAGAAAAGGCGGGGACGAAGTACACGTCGCCATTATCGTCGACTGTGCGGGCCAGCGCCTCAATCTCGCTCGCATCCTTTATCAGGCCCAGATTGTCACGCAGCCACTGCACCAGCGCGCCAGAGATCGAGATTGACCCTTCGAGCGCATAAATTGCCGGTGCATCGCCCAGCTTGTAACCCAGCGTCGTCAGCAATCCGCAGGTGGACGGGAACGGCTTTTCCCCGGTGTTCATCAGCATGAAACAGCCGGTGCCATAAGTGTTCTTGGCCTCCCCCGGGTCGAGGCATGCCTGGCCGAACAGCGCCGCCTGCTGATCGCCCAATATCCCGGCAATCGGCACGCCCGCCAGCACACCCGTGCCCGTGCCATAGACCTCGCTCGATGACCGGATTTCGGGCAAGCAGGCGCGCGGCACGTTGAACAGCGAGAGGATCTCTGCATCCCAATCGAGCGTCGCAAGGTCCATCATCTGGGTGCGCGATGCATTGGTGACATCGGTGATATGCAGGCCGCCATCTGGCCCGCCGGTCAGGTTCCACGCCAGCCATGTGTCCATATTACCGAACATCAGATCGCCTGCTTCTGCGGCCGCCTGTGCCCCTGGCACAGCGTCGAGCAGCCAGCGCAATTTCAGCCCCGAGAAATATGTGGCGAGCGGCAGTCCGGTCTTGCCGCGCAACCGGTCCTGCCCGCCGTCCGCGCTGAACCCTGCGACGAGCTGGTCGGTGCGCGTGTCCATCCATACCAAAGCGTTGTGGATGGGAACGCCGGTCTTGCGGTTCCACACTAGCGAAGTTTCGCGTTGGTTGGTGATGCCGACGGCGGCAAGGTCCGCTGTGGTCAGCCCCGCCTTGGCCAGCGCGCCGGCGATGACGTTTTGGGTATTGCGCCATATTTCCATGGCGTCATGTTCAACCCAGCCGGGCTTTGGCATGATCTGCTCATGCTCTTTCTGGTCCACCACGATGATCGCGCCCGCGTGGTCAAAAATGATGAACCGGCTGCTGGTTGTTCCCTGATCGATCGCCCCGACATATTTGCTCAACTACTTGTCTCCACCCAACTGTCCGTCGTCAGAACATTTGGCACTGATGGCTGCACAAATTAGCGGAGCATCGGCCTCATCTGGTTGGTTGATATTAGGCAGCTAGTTTGCGGTGTTGCAAGCATCGATGTTCGATGGTCTTTCGCTTGGCCCTTTTGCGCTACATGGTGACGGCTTGCGCGCTTCCGAAGGTGGCGTCGGCAGGGGCTGTCAGCCGAACCGCAACTCGTCTCCGTTTGGCGTGCCAAGGGCGCAACCGGACATACATCATCACCACTAGCCGGATCACTTCCGGCGATCAGTGAAATACCGAAATGGACTGGCTGGTTTGCGAGGTCTGGGCATGGATGCGCTCAACCCTGCCCCGTGCCTCTCGCCAATCGGTGCATTAGCTTTGACAGCACCCCCTTGAAGGTGCCTCTCCCCCCGCGCCGCCGATTATGTGTTTCAATTGTCACAACGGGCGACATTTGGTGATTCCGCAGCAATTTGTTCTTTTCGAACCGACAAATTCCAGCATACAATTCCGACATCCAAAAACGCCCAACTCAGCGTACCTCATTTTAATACAAGGATAAAGTGTCATGCGCCGTTCTCTTTTGCTGGCTGCCGGTACGTCTACGCTCGCCATTTGTTCGCCTACTCTCGTCCATGCCCAGACCGCCGAAGCTGGCAGCGGGGATACTTCCGCGCAGGAATCAACCGACGACATCATCGTCACCGGTTCGCGCATCCGCCGCAATCCGCTCGACAATCCTTCGCCGGTGATCAGCATCGATGAGAGCGCGCTCCAGCAGACCGGCCTGTCCTCGGTCGCCGACATACTCCAGCGCCTGCCGAGCGCTTCGGGCGGCCTCAACACCAAGGTCAACAATTCGGGCAACATCGGCAATCCGCAGGATGGCGGCGGCGTTGGCGCCGGCACGGCCGAAATCGCCCTGCGCTATCTGCTGGCCAAGCGTACGCTCGTGCTGGTTGACGGATTGCGGTATGTCCCCGCTGCGGCGGCGAGCGGCATCCCCTCGACCATCGACCTCAACTCGATCCCGCAGGGCATGATCCAGCGGATCGATGTCCTGCAATCGGGCCAGTCCCCGCTTTACGGCTCCGATGCTATCGCCGGCGTGGTCAATATCATCACCAAGACCCAGCAGGACGGTTTGCGCGCCTCCGCCAAGTATGGACAGTACCTGTCCGAAGGCGACGGTGAAACGACCGAATTGAGCTTGAGCTATGGCACCAGCGGCCCGGGCATTACGATCGCGGGGGGTGTCGATTATGTCAACCAGCAGAAGGTCCTGACAGCCGATCGCGATCAGACCCAGTTCCCCAACCCGGGCCAGACGAGCTGCACGGACCCGATCGGCGGATGCTCGTCGGCTTCGTTTGGCGGGCGCATTGCGTTCAACCCGGGCAATCCCTCCTTGCCCGCTGGCGGCAGCGTGACCGTACGCAACTTTCCGCTCAACACACAGGGCGTTTTCGATCCGACACTGGTGGGCGGTGACTTCAGGGCCTTCACCAGTGCCGACCGGTTCAATTTCGCGCCGTTCAACCTCCTCCAGACACCCTCGGAGCGCTACGGCGCGTGGCTCAGCGCCAAGTTCGAGGTGAGCGAGGATGTGAACTTGCGCACGCGCATGGTTTACAATCACCGCAATTCGCAGAACCAGGCCGCATTCATCCCGCTGTTCCTCGGCCCGGATGCGGGCAACGGGAATCTGCTCGACACCGTTTCGATCGATGTCACCAACCCGTTCAACCCCTTTGGCACCACACTCAATTCGGGTGCCAACGGGCAGCCGGCGACCTTCAGCTTCATCGGCCGCCGCCTGGTCGAAGCCGGCCAGCGCACCTTCAACCAGTCGGTCGATACCTGGACTATGGCGGCGACGCTCGATGGCCAGTTCGATCTGGGTGGGCGCAATTTCTACTGGGATGTCAATGGGGTGATTGGCATCAATGATGCACACCAGCTGTTCACGGGCAACGTCAACGCGGCAAAGGTCGCGCAGGCGCTCGGCCCGCTCGCCGACTGTACCGGTGCCTGTGTCCCATTGAACATCTTTGGCGGCGCCGGATCGATCACCCCGGAGATGCTGAACTTCATCTCCTTTGACGAGCGCGCCCAGAGCAGTCAGCGGCTGCAGGATTATACCGCAAACCTGTCGGGCGAGTTGTTCGACCTGCCGGGCGGAGCGGTCGCTATCGCGGCCGGTTTCGAACACCGCTATCAGAAGGGCTCGTTCACTCCCGATCCGATAGTCCAGGCGGGCTTGAGCGCGGACATTCCCGCACAAGCCGCGTCGGGCAAGTTCAATACCGACGAATTCTACGGCGAACTGCGCGTGCCGATGCTTGCCGATACGGCCTTCTTCCAGCTGCTCGAGTTTGACGGCGCAGTCCGCCATGCCCGCTATTCGACCGGATTTTCCAACACCAGCTTTACCGGAACGGTATTGTGGAAACCGGTGACGGATCTGTTGCTGCGCGGATCCTATGCAGAGGGCTTCCGCGCCCCGGCGCTTGGCGAACTGTTCGGGGCGCAGTCGCGGGCCGATGCGCCGATCGACGATCCGTGCACCAACGTTGCCGGTTCGCCCTGGCAGACCAGTGCTACAGTGCAGGCGAACTGCATCGCCAACGGCGTTCCTGCCGACGGCAGCTTTCAGGAGCCGATCGGCGGCCAGCTCCCGACGCTGACTGGCGGCAATTCCGCGCTCGTGCCGGAAACCTCCGAAACCTGGCTGTTCGGGGCAGTCTACAGCCCCGATTGGGCGCGCGGAGGCTTCCTCAGCGATCTCAGCCTCGAGCTCAATTACTATGATATCACTGTTGATGGAGCGATCTCGGCAATCAACCCGCAGGTGACGCTGGCCCGCTGTTCGCAGCTTGGCGACCCGCTGGCCTGCGGTAACGTCACCCGGACTGCCGCCGGGTTCATCTCGAGCATTCGCGGGCTGTTGCAGAACATCGGCGAGATCAAAACCGCCGGCATCGATGCGACGTTCAACTTGCGGTCGGCGGAAACGGGCGCTGGCACCTTCGGATTTTCGCTCAACGGCAACTACCTCGACAAGTACGAGGAAACTTTCCCGACAGCTTCGGGTGTGGCGACGATCGACTTCCGCGGCACCACCCGAGGATTCCCCGATCAGTCCTACCCCAAATTCAAGGGTACGGGGGTGCTGACATGGGCGATGGGCGGGCTCGATGCCGCGTTCACCGGCCGGTACATCGATGGCGTGGAGGAAAGCGATGGCAAAAAGCTGGCGTCGCGGTTCTATGGCGATATCCAGGTCAGCTTTGCACCCCGGTTCATGGATGAGGCATTCCGCTTTTCGGTCGGCGTTCTCAATGTCTTCGACACCGATCCGCCTGCCTGTTTCAGCTGCACCGGGCCGAACTATGACCCCTCAACCTACGATCTTCCGGGCCAATTCGGTTACGTTCGCCTGACCTACCGTATGTGATTATGGCGCGGGGGAGAGAGTTCCCGGGACACAATACTAATTAAACTCCCCCACCGCTGTTCCCCGTCAGCACCTATGGCACAAAATTGAGGTTGTGATTTACACCAAAGCTCGATGAGCTTGACTCATCGGGCTTTGGTTAAGTCCGTGCGGCGCCTGAGCATTTCCAGCGCGGGGTTAACAGGTCCTGACCCTAGCTTTGACAGCACCGTTAAACCGCTTGGCAAAGTGAGCTGCGCACAGCACAATCAACGACTTGGGCTGATGTCAAGCTAACCCGCTGATACGACTCAACTTAATTTCGGATTAGACTCCTAGCGTTTTTCCGGCGCAAAGGTTGCGACGAGGTCAAACCGGTCGCCCCTGAAGGTCTGGATGACCGAGGTGATCGGGGCACCGCTACGCCAGGTCCAGCGTTCGACCATCAAGCAGGGCGTGCCCTTGGGTATATCAAGATGCGCGGCGACTTCGGCGCTCGCGCCCACCGCACTGATCAGGTGACGCGCTTCGGTCCATGGTACAAAGCTGACCAGCCAGCTGCCAGGGGCCTGGGCTGAAAAATCGGCGTCGCGCGCATCGGGAACCTGATCGACATTGATCAACCTGTCTTCGTGAGCGACGGGCCCGCCCTTACCATGGTGGATTCCGGTAATATGAAGTTGGTTCGTCCCGGCTGCAAAATCCTGCGGGCCATCATCCGCGGTTTCAAGGCTGCTTTTCAAAAGCTCGAACCGATAACCTCCAGTGCGTTCGGAAATCGCCGCGTCAAGATCGGGGATTGCAAGCACGGCGGTCTGGACGTGAGGATAGGCGACAAACGAACCGGCCTTGCGCCGCCGTTCGATCAGTCCAGCCTGGACCAAGGACGTCAATGCCTTGCCAACCGTAGCCCGGGCGCAACCATATTCGACGACCAGTTCATGTTCGAAAGGAATACGATAACCGGGCGGCCAAGCGCCTGAGGCGATGCGCGATTCGATGTCGATCCGGATCCGCTCGGCAATCGTCATTCCGCCAAAATCCGCTCGACCACTTTCAAATAGCGTTTGGTCACAGCCGCGGCGTCGCGATGTTTGCCATCAGAAACGCATTTGCGCCCGCGCCGCCAAACATCGCCGACACACGAATTGCGCGCGGCAAACACCCAATTGTCGAGGAGTTGATCGCCGCCGCGGCCCTGCATGGCCGGGTGGTCGGCGCGCAGGGTTACGATGTCGGCCGAATTGCCAACGGCCAGTCCTTGGCCGATCCCCATCGCCCGCGCACCGCCCGCCAAGGTTGCTTCAAACAGCCGCCGAGCAACCGACGGAAATGTATCATTCGCGAGGACGTTACGGGCCTGGAGCGCCAGCCGCTGGCTATATTCGAGACCGCGCAATTCCTGCGCAGGATCGATCAGGATGTTTGAATCGGTACCCGTGGCGATCTGTCCGCCCGCGCCAAGGAAACGCTTTGCGGGGAAAATGCCGTCGCCCAGATTGGCTTCGGTAATCGGGCACAGGCCGGCGACCGCTCCGCTAGCAGCAAGCGCATCGGTCTCTGCATCGGTCAAATGGGTTGCATGAACAAGGCACCAGCGTTCATCAATATTGGCGTTTTCAAGCAGCCATTCGACGGGGCGCGCGCCGGACCAAGCGATGCTGTCTTGCACCTCCTTTTCCTGTTCCGCAGCATGAATATGGATCGGGCCTTGGGGGTGCATTTCGGCAAGTGCTGCCATTTCCTGTTCGGTCACGGCGCGCAGGCTGTGCGGCGCAATGCCCAGCCTGTCGCCTTCCGACAAAAGCGGGCCACCGGCGCCGAGCAGCTCGGCGAAACCTTCCAGATCATTAATAAACCGGCGCTGGCCGTGATTGGGCGCAGCACCGCCAAAATTACTGTGCGCATAGAATACGGGAAGGAGAGTGAGGCCGATGTCAGTCGCGCTTGCCGCAGCCGCTACACGGCCCGCCATTTCCGCTGGATCACAGTAGCGCTTGCCGGCTTCATCATTGTGCAGATAGTGAAATTCACCGACATGGGTGTAGCCGCCTTCGAGCATTTCAACATAGGCCATGGCGCAAATGGCCTCGACATCATCGGGGTTTAGCCGGTCGAGGAAGCGGTACATGACCTCCCGCCAGCTCCAGAAATCGTCGCCTTCGCCTCCGCGATACTCGGCCAGCCCGGCCATGCCCCGCTGAAACGCATGGCTATGCACATTGGCAAGCCCGGGGATGGCGATGGCATGACATTCATCGCCTGCAGCGGCCACGGCGCCCACTTCCACTGCGGAAATCAAGCCATCCGCTATGCTGATGCGGACATTATTGGCCCAGCCAGATGGCAGCAGAGCGGTTCCAAACCAGATGGAGGGCATAATCGTTCCTTGATGATCGATATGATTATGTCTAGACATAACAGGCCGCCTATGCAACTCCTATGAACATGAGCAGCGACTCCATTCTCTCATGCGACCGGGTCTGGCACAGTGCGCGGCTGGCCACGATGTCGGCGGCGGGGGTGATCGAGGACGGCGTGATTGCCTGCCGTGACGGACAGATTGTCTTCGCAGGCCCTGCATCCGCTGCGCAGCAATTCGGGGATGCCGAAGCCATCGATTGCGGTGGTCGCTGGATCACCCCGGGCTTGATCGATTGCCATACGCACCTGGTCCATGCTGGCGACCGCGCAAACGAGTTCGCGATGCGGCTTGCGGGGGCGAGCTACGAAGAGATTGCGCTGGCGGGCGGCGGCATAGTCTCAACCATGAAGGCAACCCGCGCGGCCAGCGAAGATGCACTCGTGGAAGCGGCGCTTGGGCGGCTTGATAATCTGATCGCTGAAGGCGTGACCACCATCGAAGTGAAATCCGGATATGGCTTATCGCTGGAGGCCGAACTCAAAATGCTGAGGGCCGCGCGCAGATTAGCAGGCGAGCGCTCGATTGGCGTCCGCACCAGCTTTCTGGGCGCGCACGCCCTGCCCCCTGAATATTCAGGGCAGGCAGACGCCTATGTCACCGAGATTTGTGAACGCATGATCCCGGAGGTTGCGAGGCTCGGCCTTGCCGACGCCGTGGACGGTTTCTGCGAGACAATCGGGTTCAATGCCGAACAGATCGAGCGTGTGTTTGGGGCAGCCAAGGCTCACGGCCTGCCCGTCAAGCTTCACGCCGAACAGCTTTCCAATAGTCACGGCGCGGCGCTCGCGGCGCGTTTCGGCGCATTGTCAGCGGACCATCTCGAACATCTCGACGATAGCGGTATATCGTCGATGGCGAAGGCGGGGACGGTCGCGGTGCTGCTACCGGGAGCCTATTATTTCACGCGCGAAACGCTGCCACCGCCCATTGCCAAGCTGCGCAGCGCCGGAGTGCCGATGGCGCTGGCGACTGACTGCAATCCGGGCACATCGCCGCTGACCTCATTGTTGCTTGCGATGAATATGGGGGCCACGCTGTTCCGATTGACCGTCGATGAGTGCCTTGCGGGAGTAACGCGCGAGGCGGCCCGTGCGCTCGGGATGCTTGACCAGATAGGGACGCTGGAGGCGGGCAAAGCGTGTGATCTGGCAATCTGGGATATCGGACACCCGGCGCAGCTTGTTTATCGCATTGGGGCAAATCCGCTCCACCAACGCATCAAGGGCGGGCTATGAGCATTACGATAGAGGCAGGCGCAGTATCGCTGGCCGATTGGCGGCGCATCTATCGCGGTGAAACGCCGATCCTCGAGGTTTCCTGCCATCCGAAGATTATTGCCAGCGCTGCGGCCGTCGCCCGTATTCTGGCGCGGCATGAGCCGGTCTACGGTATCAATACGGGCTTTGGTAAGCTGGCGAGCGTGAAGATCAGCGATGATGATCTCCAGGCCCTGCAACGCAATATCGTGTTGAGCCACGCAGCAGGCGTTGGGGAACCGATGCCGGTGCCGATTGCCCGGCTGATGATGGCACTGAAGCTGGCAAGCCTCGCCCAAGGGGCATCAGGCGTGCAACTGACGACGGTTGAACTTCTGGGGGCGCTGTTGGAAAAGGGCCTGACGCCAGTGATCCCGGCGCAAGGGTCGGTTGGCGCATCGGGCGATCTTGCGCCGCTGGCGCATATGGCAGCAGCGATGATCGGCACGGGTGAAATCCTTGCCGGAGAAAAGCGAAAGCCCGCGCTTGAGGCACTGAACGAGGCCGGTTTGGCACCGCTTATCCTTGGCCCGAAGGAAGGGCTCGCCCTGCTCAATGGCACGCAGTTTTCCTGCGCTTATGCCTTGGCTGGCCTATTTGAGGCGGAACGGCTCTTTGCATCCGCACTGCTCACCGGGGCGCTGTCCACCGAAGCGGCCAAAGGCTCTGACGCGCCGTTTGATTCGCGCATCCATGCTTTGCGCGGCCACAAAGGCCAGATCGAAACGGCTGAGGCACTGCGCTCGCTTATGGATCGTTCCGAGATACGTGCTTCACACCTGACCGGCGATACCCGCGTGCAAGACCCATATTGCCTGCGCTGCCAGCCGCAGGTGATGGGCGCGGTGCTCGACATGCTGCGTCAGGCCGCGACCACCTTGCTGATCGAAGCCAATGGCGTGTCGGACAATCCGTTGATTTTTGCCGATACCGATGAGGCGCTCTCGGGCGGCAATTTCCACGCCGAACCGGTGGCATTCGCCGCCGATATGATCGCGATGGGCCTGTGCGAAATCGGTTCGATTGCAGAGCGGCGGATCGCGATGCTGGTTGATCCTGCCTTGTCCGGCCTGCCCGCTTTTCTCACTCCAAAGCCTGGCCTCCATTCCGGTTTCATGATCCCGCAAGTGACGGCGGCAGCTTTGGTGTCTGAAAACAAGCAGCGCGCCTATCCCGCAAGCGTTGATTCAATCCCGACCTCGGCCAATCAGGAAGATCACGTTTCGATGGCTGCCCACGGCGCACGGCGACTGCTGGGCATGGCAGACAATGTCGCAGGGGTGATAGCAATCGAATATCTGGCGGCTGTGCAGGGTTGTGATTTCCACGCGCCGCTCACTTCGAGCAACACGCTCGAATCCGTTCGTGCGCTGTTGAGAGAAAGCGTGCCGACGCTTGGCCAGGATCGCTATTTCCACCCCGACATCGTCCATGCGCAGGCGCTGGTCAGTTCCGGCAGGCTGGCCGCGCTCGCACCATTGCCGGGGGTTTCATGACCTACTGGCTGTCCATCACGATGGGAAATGCGCCGCTGATCGTCAGCATTCCCCATGCCGGGACGATCATTCCCGCCGATATTTCCGGCCTGATCTCACCCGAACGCGCAATCCGCGATGCGGATCATCATGTTGATCGGCTTTATGCCTTTGCAACCGAATTGGGCGCGACGGTCATCCATAGCCAGATTTCCCGCACCGTGATCGACCTCAACCGCGATCCTTCGGGCCGGTCGCTCTATCCGGGGCAAGCCACAACCGGCCTGTGCCCGGAAACCACCTTTGACGGTGAGCCGCTATATGAAGCGGGGGCAGAACCGACGGCAGAGGAAATCGACCGACGACGCGCGATCTGGTTCGATCCTTATCACGCGGCGCTGAAGGAACAGATTGCGCGGCTGCGCGCATCACATCCGGCGATTGTCGTCTATGACGCGCACTCGATCCGCAGCCATGTGGCGCGGCTGTTCGAAGGGGCATTGCCGCAATATAACATCGGCAGCTTTAACGGTACCAGCTGCGATGACGCGCTGACCACAGCGATTGCAGCGGGCTGCGCTGGCGAAAGCCATGTCATCAATGGCCGCTTCAAGGGCGGTTGGATCACACGCCATTATGGCGCTCCGACGCGCGGTATCCATGCTGTGCAAATGGAACTCGCGATCCGGGGTTATGCCGATGAAACCGGCGCCTGGCCGCCGCTTTGGGACACAGCGTGTGCTGCACCAATGCAAGCCAGGCTCAAGAAAATTCTCGTCTCCTGCATAGACTTTGCGAAGGGCCAGCAATGAATCGCCTCGACAACAGCCGCGTCATCCGCGCGGCTCATGGAACCGATCTCAGCGCCAAAAGCTGGCTGACCGAAGCGCCCTTGCGGATGCTGATGAACAATCTTGATCCTGATGTCGCAGAAAACCCTGCCGCGCTGGTCGTCTATGGCGGGATAGGCCGCGCGGCACGCAACTGGGATTGTTACGACCAGATTGTTGCGACGCTCAAGCGGCTGGAAGACGACCAGACGCTGTTGATCCAGTCAGGCAAACCGGTCGGCGTGTTCCGCACGCACAAGGATGCGCCGCGCGTGCTGCTCGCCAACTCCAACCTCGTTCCAGAATGGGCAACATGGGATCATTTCCACGCGCTCGATCGCGCCGGGCTGATGATGTACGGCCAGATGACGGCAGGTTCGTGGATCTATATCGGATCGCAAGGGATCGTGCAGGGAACCTATGAGACCTTCGTCGAAATGGGCCGCCAGCACTATGGCGGCGACCTGTCAGGCAAGTGGATATTGACCGCCGGTCTTGGCGGAATGGGCGGGGCCCAGCCGCTGGCTGCGACCATGGCGGGCGCGTCCTGCCTCGCGGTTGAATGCCAGCCATCGCGGATCGAGATGCGGCTGCGGACTGGCTACATCGACAAGCAGACAGACAATCTGGACGAGGCAATCGAGATCGTTGCCTCGAGCAAGACGCCTGTCTCGGTCGGGCTACTGGGCAATGCCGCAGATGTCTTTCCGGAGATATACAGGCGCGGGATACGCCCGCATGCCGTGACCGACCAGACATCGGCGCACGATCCGGTCAATGGCTATTTGCCGCAGGGATGGAGCCTTGACCAATGGCTGACTGCCCGCGAGCGCGATCCGGACAGCGTTGCCAAGGCCGCCAAGGCGTCGATGGCGGTTCACGTCCGCGCCATGCTCGACTTTGCGGCGGCAGGCGTGCCCACGTTCGATTATGGCAACAACATCCGTCAGGTTGCCAAGGACGAAGGCGTTGAGAATGCGTTCGACTTTCCCGGCTTTGTCCCGGCCTACATCCGGCCATTATTCTGCAAGGGGATTGGCCCGTTCCGCTGGGTTGCGCTGTCCGGTGATCCAGAGGACATTTACAAGACAGACGCCAAGGTCAAGGAACTGATCCCCGACAACCCGCATTTGCACAATTGGCTGGATATGGCGCGGGAACGGATTCATTTTCAGGGGCTGCCAGCCCGCATCTGCTGGGTTGGTCTGGGAGATCGCCACCGGCTGGGGCTCGCCTTCAACGAGATGGTGCGTTCAGGCGAACTGAAGGCGCCCATCGTCATCGGGCGCGATCACCTGGATTCGGGCTCGGTAGCAAGTCCCAACCGCGAAACCGAAGCGATGATGGATGGATCGGATGCAGTGTCCGATTGGCCATTGCTCAACGCGCTTCTCAACACGGCGGCTGGCGCCACCTGGGTTTCATTGCATCATGGCGGCGGTGTCGGGATGGGATATTCCCAGCATTCCGGGATGGTCATCGTCGCCGATGGCACTGACGACGCCGAACGCCGCCTTGGCAATGTGCTGTGGAACGACCCGGCAACGGGCGTCATGCGCCATGCCGATGCTGGCTATGACATCGCGCTAGATTGCGCGCGTGACAAGGGGCTGGACCTGCCGGGAATCCTGGGGTCAGGGCCCCTTAAATTGCTTGCATGAGGGATGACTGGTTGATTCGATGGCAGCGTCAAGGAGGCGCTGTCGATGGATCATCCCTATTTGCTGAGCGAGGCGCAGATGCGCCGGATCAGGCACATTTTTCCGTTTTCGCATGGTATTCCTCGGGTCGATGACCGACTGATTGTGTCGGCGATCAGGGGCCATCCACCGCATCAGTCTAATCGCAACTCGTCTCCGATTGGCGGAGTTCTGACGTGACCCCCTGCTTTCCATCCAAGAATGATTAGAGTCCGGCCCTGATGGAAGGACGGACGATGAAGCGATCACGGTTTACAGAAGAGCAGATTATTGGGGTTTTGCGGGAAGCGGAGGCGGGTGCGAAGACGGCTG
>JBGSKN010000076.1:0-7588 GCA_041741215.1 Erythrobacter sp.
GGCCAGCGCCTTTGTCGTGCCATGCACCCGCACCACGCCGGCACCAAGGCCGGGAGCGCGCAGCGTGTCAGCCATGACCTGGCTGTCATATTGTTCCCAGACCCAGGCCTTGTGCGCGTAATTCGCGCTGCCGATCAGCGCCCGCAGGCCCGCGATCGGATCCACCTCGGGCACCGGGCCCAGCGGCGGGGCCGGGGGCGACTCGATCCACGGCCGGTCATATTCCGGCGCGCTCGAGGCCAGCCGGGACAAGGGCAGGTCGGCCTTCACCTCGTTGCCCAGCAGGATCAGGAACCGATCCTCGGCAATCGTCTCGCCCACCAGCGCGAAATCCAGATCCCACTTGTCAAAGATCGCTTTGGCCTCTGCCTCTTTCTCGGGGCGCAGCACCATCAGCATCCGTTCCTGCGACTCGCTCAGCATCATCTCGTAGGCGGTCATGCCCGGCTCGCGCACCGGCACCCGGTCCAGATCGAGACGGATGCCAAGGCCGCCCTTGTCGCCCATCTCGACGGCAGAACAGGTCAGCCCCGCCGCGCCCATGTCCTGAATGGAAATCACCGCGCCCGAGGCCATCAGCTCCAGACACGCCTCCAGCAGGCGCTTCTCGGTGAACGGATCACCCACCTGCACCGTCGGGCGCTTGTCCTCGATGGTGTCGTCGAACTCGGCGCTTGCCATGGTGGCCCCGCCAACGCCGTCCCGCCCGGTCTTGGCGCCAAGATAGACCACCGGCATCCCCACGCCGGACGCGGCCGAGTAAAAGATCGCCTCCGCGTCCGCCAGACCGGCGGCAAAGGCATTGACCAGGCAGTTGCCGTTGTAGGCCCGGTGGAACCGAACCTCGCCGCCCACCGTCGGCACGCCAAAGGCGTTGCCATAGCCGCCGACGCCTTCGACCACACCCTTGACCAGATGCGCGGTCTTGGGATGGCCGGGCACGCCGAAGCTCAGGGCGTTCATCGCGGCGATCGGGCGCGCGCCCATGGTGAACACGTCGCGCAGGATGCCGCCCACGCCCGTCGCGGCGCCCTGATAGGGTTCGATATAACTGGGGTGGTTGTGGCTCTCCATCTTGAAGATGGCAGCCAATCTTGTCCCATCCGGCCCATCGCCAATGTCGATCACGCCCGCATTCTCGCCGGGGCCGCAGATCACCCACGGCGCCTCCGTCGGCAATTTCTTCAAGTGCAGGCGCGACGATTTGTAGCTGCAATGTTCAGACCACATCACTGAAAAAATGCCGAGTTCCACAAGGTTCGGCTCGCGGCCCAGCGCGCTCAGAACGCGCGCATATTCCTCTGGCGAAAGGCCGTGCTGTTCGACGATTTCGGGGGTGATCGCGGTCATGCTGGGGCTCCTTGGGCAGCGCCCTAGATTACTGGAGCGCGAAGGCCAAGCCGCCGCGTTTGTGGAACCAGCGGTTCTCCCCGACCCATACGGCCAGCGCCGTCAACACCGCAAAGGCGAACAGCGCCTGGATATACAGGAACGGCCCCGCCGTTTCAGGATGCGGGCCGAACCAGTTCACCGCCTGAAACAGCAGCAGCATCCCCAACAAGACCGCAGGCGGCCCCACCGGCCCGCGCGTGCGCCGCAGGTAAAACGCAAACGCCCAAAGCGTCAGCCCCAGTTCGAGCGGAATTGCCACCCACGGATAATCCCATAGGCCCAGCCCGAATTTGGGCGGATCACCGTTAAGCGTCAGATCGGGGACGTGCACCACCCAATCGAGCAGCCAGTGCGATGCCACCACCAGCCCCGCCATCAGCCCGGCAAACAGGTTGCGGTGCGCGATGGCGACCACTGCCAGACACGCCAGCGCCCAGATCCCGGCACCGATCAGGCTGTGGGTATAGGGCATGTGGTAGAGATCGAGCGGCACCATCACGCTCGCCTCTGGATCGACTCGCAGCTTTTCCACGCCGAACAGCGCCAGCGCGAAGAATCCCCAATCGACCAGTTGCGCGGCAACAAACAGCGTGCCCAGCCGCGGGCTTTGCGGGCTGACAGCGGCGGCGACGAAGGCCGGGGCAAAGTGTCCGATGAACATGTCAGGCGGGCGCGTAACGCAGCACGACCCAGGTCGCAGCCGCGCTCGCGGTGCCGGTCGCAAACGCGCCCCAAAGGATGTCGAGCACGCTGATCTGGGTCGCCCAGACCTTGAACACTGCCTGCGAGGTCAGATCGAAAGTCGCATAGCACAGCGCGCCGAGCAGGATGCCGTTGAGCAGCGCGGCCTGCACGGTGCCGGTTTCAATGCCGGGCTTGATCGCAAACCATGTCATCCCGGCAAGGTAGATGACATAGAACACCCCTGCCGCGACCACGTTGAAATCCTTGGCCATGATATCGCCAATCACCGGGCGATAGAGGTTGCCCGAAGCCCAGCGCAGCCAGATCGCATCCAGCACGCCAAAGGCAACTGCGGCAGCCCCGTAGGCGATGATCCACTTCAGCATATTGGTTCGATTTCCTGTTTCGTTGCGCCGCGCTTCACCGCCAGCCTTGACCGGGCCCGCACGTCCCGTCAATGCTCGCAGGCATGGACGAGGGCACAACATCACCAGCCGCAGCGCCGGATATCTCCGGGATGACATTCGAACAGGCGCTCGCCGCGCTCGAAGCGATCGTGCAGCAACTTGAGCGCGGGGACGTGCCGCTGGATCAGTCGATCAGCCTGTATGAACGCGGCGAAGCGCTGCGCGCGGCCTGCCAGCAACGCCTTGATGCAGCGCAGGCGCGGATCGAAAAGTTCGTCACCGGCGCCAATGGCCGCGCGTCGGGCACCCAGCCGTTCGACGCGGAAAGTTGAGGTAATGCTGGTGGGGGACATCCAATGCCTGCTGAACGACGCGATCATCGACGTTCAAGCCGATATTGATTCGCTGTTTGATGCATTGATGCCCGTGCCCGCTGATACCAGCGCGCGTCTGGTTGAAGCGATGCGTTATGCCGCGATCGGCGGGGGCAAGCGGGTGCGTCCGCTGCTGGTTGTCAGCACCGCCAGCATGTTTGGCGTTTCGCGTGATGCGGCCTTGCGGGCGGGTGCGGCAATTGAGGCGATCCACGTCTATTCGCTGATCCATGACGATTTGCCGTGCATGGACAATGACGACCTGCGCCATGGCAAGCCGACTCTGCACAAGGCCTTTGACGAAGCCACCGCTGTGCTGGCCGGTGATGCGCTCCACGCGCTCGCCTTCGCGATTCTCGCTGATAGCGGCACCAGCGAAGACCCTTTTACCCGCAGCGAACTGCTATCCACCCTGGCGCTGGCATCAGGAATGCACGGCATGGCGGGCGGGCAGATGATGGATATGGTCGCTGACGAGGAAGGCGTGGCCTATGACCTGCGCACGATCACCCGGCTGCAACAGCTGAAAACCGGCGCGCTGCTTGCCGCAAGCGTCGAAATGGGCGCAATCCTTGCCAAGGTGCGCCCCGAAGGCCGCACGCATCTGCGCGCCTATGCCCGCGATATCGGCCTTGCCTTTCAGATTGCCGATGATCTGCTGGATGTGGAGGGCGATCAGGCCAAGGCGGGCAAGGCGCTGCGCAAGGATGCGGCGCAGGGCAAGCAGACCTTCGTGACACTGATGGGGGCCGACAAGGCCCGCGAACAGGCGCGCGCGCTGGTCGATCAGGCGATCGGTCATCTGGCTGCGCACGGGCAAGAAGCTGACATTCTGCGGGCGCTCGCGCGTTATGTTATCGAACGCGACCGCTGATCTTTCAGGCAGAGAGGACGGGACCATGACACGCCGTATCGGGATTTACCCCGGAACCTTCGATCCGATCACGCTGGGCCATGCCGATATCATCCGGCGCGGGGCCAAGCTGGTCGATCACCTGATTATCGGGGTTACGACCAACATCGCCAAAACGCCGATGTTCTCCGATGCCGAGCGTATGGCGATGGTTGAGCGTGAGGTTGCCGCGCTCGGGATCGGCAATGTCGCGGTGGTCGGCTTCAACGCCTTGTTGATGGACTTCGCTGAGGCCCAGGGGGCCTCGGTCGTGATCCGCGGCATTCGCGGAGTGACTGACTTCGAATACGAGTACCAGCTGACGGGCATGAATCGGCAGCTTAATGACCGGATCGAAACGATCTTCCTCATGGCAGACGTCAGCCTGCAACCCATCGCCAGCAGACTGGTCAAGGAAATCGCAAACTATGGCGGTGAGATCGGCAAGTTTGTCAGCCCGCCGGTGCGCGATGAAGTTGTTGCACGAGTGCGCAAATTGGGGCTGAAAGGCGATTACTGAGGACAGCCAGCCTCCAAAGTCGTGCTTCAATCCTTCGTTCATTGCAACGTCAGCCGGGCGTGGCTACACGGCGGGCCTAATTCGGATGGAACAATGATCACAGCCACGCTCAAACCTGCATTTGCCGCCCTGCTTCTGTTTGCCGCGCCGCAGATGGCGTTCGCACAGGAACAACCCGATGAGACCCCTGCGGACACGCCGGGAGACGATGCCGCGCTGGCAGATGAAAGCGATGACAAGGCTCCCGCAGCCCCGCGCATCTATCAACCGATCAACTATGACGCGGCGGTTGATCCTGAAAATATCTGGGTTCTCGACCTGTCAAATGGTGAGCGGGTGAAGATCCGCCTGATGCCTGATTGGGCACCGGCCCATGTCGAACGGATCAAGACCCTGACGCGGAGCGGATTTTACAATGGGGTCATCTTTCACCGGGTGATCGATGGCTTTATGGCGCAAGGCGGCGATCCGACCGGCACCGGGCAGGGCGGCAGCGAGCTTCCTGACCTGAAAGCTGAATTCAACCCGCTGCCGCATGTGCGCGGGTCGCTGGCAATGGCCCGCGCGTCGGACGAAGACAGCGCCAACAGCCAGTTTTTCATCGTGTTCTACCCACGCTTCAGCCTCGACAAGCGTTACACCAATCTGGGTCGGGTGATCGACAACATGGAGGCAGTGGACGCGATCAACCGCGGGGAGCCACCGGCCGAACCGACGCGGGTGTTGCAGGCTTCGATAGCGAGCGATAATCGTCCTCCGCCACCGCCGCCCGCGCCCGAGGTTGATGCGCCGATTTCGGCCGATATGCTGAGCGCGCCAATCGGGTGATGGGGCTTTCCCCGGCGCGCGTCACATGAAAGTTGACCTGTTCGATTTTGATCTGCCGACGGATCGCATTGCCCTGCGTCCGGCGCGCCCGCGTGATGCTGCGCGGATGCTGGTTGTGCGCGGTCAGGGCGCTGCCTTCGAAGATCGCGGGGTGCGCGATCTGCCCGATCTGCTGAACCCCGGCGATGTGCTGGTGTTCAATGATACCCGCGTTATCCCCGCCCAGCTCGAAGGCCGCCGCGCTGATGGTGAAGCAAGGATCGGCGCTACCTTGCACAAGCGGATCGATCTGAGACGCTGGCAGGCGTTCATCCGCAATGCCAAGCGGGTGAAGCTGGGTGATCGCCTCATGTTCGGCGGCGGAGTCACTGCGCTGGCCGATCTGCGCCATGATGACGGATCAATCACGCTGCTGTTCGAAGGCGAGGAGCCTGTCGAAGTGCTGCTCGACCGAGCTGGCACGATGCCGCTGCCGCCCTATATCGCGGCGCGGCGCGGGGTCGATATGCAGGATCTGGAAGATTACCAGACGATGTTTGCGGCAGAAAAGGGCGCGGTCGCTGCGCCCACCGCCTCGCTGCATTTCACGCAAACGCTTGTCGATGCGCTGGATGCGCGGGGGATTGGCCGGGCGATGCTGACCCTGCATGTCGGGGCGGGGACGTTTCTTCCGGTGAAGGCCGATGATACCGAAGATCACCGGATGCACGCCGAATTCGGACGGATTTCCGCTGAAACTGCGGCGCAGATCAATCAGGCTCGCGCGGAAGGGGGGCGGATCATCGCGGTCGGGACTACCGCGCTGCGCCTGCTGGAAAGCGCCGCGGGTGGGGATGGCACGATCATGCCATTCGCGGGGGACACCGCCATCTTCATCACGCCGGGTTACAAATTCCGCGCCGTCGGAGGGCTGATGACCAATTTTCACCTACCCAGATCGACTTTGATGATGCTGGTCAGCGCGTTGATGGGGCGGGACCGGATGATGGCTGCCTATGCCCACGCGATTGCCAGCGCTTACCGCTTCTATTCCTATGGCGATTCCTCGTTGTTGCTGCCTGACAGCGGAGTGTGACAAGCGCTTAAGCATGAAATCGGGGCAGGGGCTGCGTCAGCGCGGCCCCTGCCTTGTGCTGCAGGTGCGGCAAAGCGTGACAGCGCAAGTTCGGCCAGCTAGGGGCGCGGGCGCAATGACTGCTCCACGCTTCTCCTTCACCCTCCACGCGACTGACGGCAAGGCCCGCACCGGCGCCATCACGATGCAGCGCGGCGAAATCCGCACGCCAGCGTTCATGCCGGTCGGCACGGCGGCAACGGTCAAGGCGATGAAGCCAGAAGCCGTGCGCGCCACCGGGGCCGACATCATCCTTGGCAATACCTATCACCTGATGCTGCGCCCCGGCGCCGAACGGGTGGCGCGGCTTGGCGGGCTGCACCAGTTCATGAACTGGCCGCGCCCGATCCTGACCGACAGCGGCGGCTATCAGGTGATGAGCCTGTCGGAATTGCGCAAGCTGACCGAACAGGGGGTGGAGTTCCGCAGCCATCTCGACGGGTCGAAACATATGCTGACCCCCGAACGTTCGATGGAAATCCAGCGGTTGCTCGGTTCCGATATCGTCATGGCGTTTGACGAATGCCCGCGCGCGGATCGTTCGCGCGATGAAATCGCCGCCAGCATGGAATTGTCGATGCGCTGGGCCAGACGCAGCCGGGACGGGTTCGACAGCGGAGGGGAACACGCCAGCCGCGCCGCATTGTTCGGCATCCAGCAGGGCGCGCTGCACGAAGACCTGCGGCGGCAAAGCGCCGATGCGCTGACCGATATCGGGTTCGATGGCTATGCCGTGGGCGGGTTGGCCGTGGGTGAGGGACAGGAGGCGATGTTCGGCGTGCTCGATTACGCGCCCGATATGCTCCCTGCTGATCGCCCGCGCTATCTGATGGGGGTGGGCAAGCCCGATGATCTGGTCGGCGCGGTTGGGCGCGGGATCGACATGTTCGATTGCGTGCTGCCGACCCGGTCAGGCCGCAACGGGCAGGCGTTTACGTGGAACGGCCCGATGAACCTGCGCAATGCGCGGTTTGCCGAGGATGTCGCACCACTGGATGATCGCTGCACCTGCCCGGTCTGCGCGACCTATTCGCGCGCCTATATCCACCACCTCGTCAAGTCGGGCGAAATGCTCGGCGCGATGCTGCTGACCGAACACAACCTCAGCTTTTATCAGGCCTTGATGCACGCCATGCGCGATGCCATTGCGGGCGCACGTTTTGCCGATTTTGCCGCCGCATTCCGGCGCGATTACCTTGGAAGTTCCTGATTGATGCCTTTGCCCGCTGTCAAAGACCCGCAAGCGTGCCAGACCATGGCCGAAGTGCGCGCCGGGGTGGATGCGCTTGACCGCGAGTTGGTGGCGTTGCTGGCGGCGCGGTTTGGCTACATGCGCGCCGCCGCGCGGATCAAACCGAGCCGCGATGCGGTGCGCGA
>JBGSKN010000077.1:0-4200 GCA_041741215.1 Erythrobacter sp.
TTGGCCCCGGTTCAAACTGCGCGCGCAAGGTCGCCATTTTTTTCGCATCAACGGCCGTCTCGAAGGGGAAGCCTCGCTCGACAATTCCGCCGCAGTGCTGCGCAACACCTTGCGAGGATGCGCACGGGTATAATTCGGTGCGCGGCAGCGAAATTGGTCGGGGAGAGAGGATTCGAACCTCCGGCCCCTGCCTCCCGAAGACAGTGCTCTACCAGGCTGAGCTACTCCCCGACCGTGTCGGCTCCGCAGGGGCAAAGCCCATGCGGATCGAGGCAAGGCGCGCCCTATAGGTGTGGATGAGCGGGGTGGCAAGCGGGCAATTTCGCGCTAGTCAGGGGTTATGATTGACCATCCCGAACAGCAATATCTCGATCTCATGCGCACGATCTGGGAAACCGGCAGCGAACGGATTGATCGCACCGGGATTGGCACGCGTTCGGTATGCGGGGCTATGCTGCGATTTGATCTGGCGGGCGGCGCGATGCCGCTGCTCACCACCAAGCGGGTCTATTGGAAAACCGCGACGCGCGAATTGCTGTGGTTCCTGACCGGCAGCACCAATATCCGCCCGCTGGTGCTGCAAGGCGTGAAGATCTGGAACGAATGGCCGCACGCGCATTACCTCCGCGAAACCGGCGATGCGATCAGCCTTGATGATTTCGTCGCACAAATCGCCGGGGACGAGGGTTTTGCGCTGCGCTGGGGTGAGCTTGGCCCGGTTTACGGCAAGCAATGGGTCGATTGGCCGACCTATCGTTACCGCGCAGACGGCCTTTATGAGAAGGGCGAGGGCATCAATCAGGTCGCCGCAGTGATCGAGAGCCTGCGCACCAGCCCCGGCAGCCGCCGCCATATCATCGAGGGCTGGAACGTGGCCGAGCTTGACCGCATGGCGCTGCCGCCGTGCCACAAGACCTATCAGTTCCATGTTGTGGGCGAGGGCGAGGCGGCACGGCTCAATTGCCTGCTTTACCAGCGCAGCTGCGATGTCGCGCTCGGCCTGCCGTTCAACCTGTGGTCGGCGGCGCTGCTGATCCGGATGATTGCGCAGCAGGTCGGGATGGAGCCGGGCGAGTTGGTGTGGATGGGCGGGGACGTCCACCTCTATCGCAATCACGCGCATCTGATCGACGAACAGCTTTCCCGCCAGCCGCTGGGCCGCCCGTGGCTGGAGATCACCCGGAACCCTGAAACAATATTCGATTACCGGATCGATGATTTCGTGGTGCATGATTACGCCCCGCTGCCGCCGATCAGCGCCCCTGTTGCGGTGTGAGGCGGTGCGACTCGGCGCGCTTGACCGCACCCGGACGTTGAAATAAAAATACACTTCCTAGCAATGATTGCACCGGCTTTGGGCATGGTGCCAGGCAAGGGGGAGAGCGCCCGATGGCTGAACCTGCAAACCCGGCTGACGCCAACCGCCCGGCGCTCGCGCTGCACGTTCCCGAACCCAGATACCGCCCTGGCGACAAGGCCGATTTTTCGCATATCGACATTGGCGAGGCCGGATCGCAGCCGCGCCCGGATGAAAGCATCCATCCCTCGCAGATGGCCGATCTGGCCTATGGTCTGGTGCGCGTGCTGGGCGATGACAATCAGGCGCACGGGGCTTGGAACCCCCGGCTCGATCCTGAAACGCTGCGCACGATGCTCGGCCACATGGCAATGGTGCGGGCGTTTGATGAACGGATGTTTCGCGGACAACGGCAGGGCAAGACCAGTTTCTACATGAAGTGCACCGGCGAGGAGGCGACCTCGATTGCCTCGTCAATGGCGCTGGCGAGCGATGATATGGTGTTTCCGTCATATCGCCAGCAGGGCATCCTGATCGCGCGCGGATACCCGCTGCTTGAAATGATCAACCAGATCTATTCCAACCGCGCCGACAAGCTGAAAGGCCGCCAGCTGCCGATCATGTATTCCAGCCGCCAGCACAGCTTTTTTAGCATTTCCGGCAATCTCGCCACGCAAACCCCGCAGGCGGTCGGCTGGGCGATGGCAAGCGCGATCAAGGGCGACAGCCGCATTGCCGCGACCTGGGTGGGCGAGGGCAGCACCGCAGAGGGCGATTTCCACGCGGCCTGCACCTTTGCCGCAGTTTACAACGCGCCGGTGATCCTGAATGTCATCAACAACCAGTGGGCAATTTCCAGCTTCAGCGGGTTTGCGGGCGGCGAACGCACCACTTTTGCGGCGCGCGGGCTGGGCTATGGCATTGCCGCGCTGCGGGTGGATGGCAATGATGCGCTGGCCTGCTACGCCGCCGCGCAGTGGGCGGCCAACCGCGCGCGCGGCAATCACGGGCCGACCCTGATCGAATATTTCACCTACCGCGCCGAGGGGCACTCCACCTCCGACGATCCGAGCGGCTATCGCAGCGCGCAGGAACGCGAGGAATGGCCGCTGGGCGACCCGGTGATGCGATTGAAGAACCACCTGATCGCGATCGGTGAATGGGACGAAGACCGCCAGGCCGCGATGGATATCGAATGCGCCGAACTGGTCAAGGCGACCACCAAGGAGGCCGAAAAGAACGGCATCCTCGGCCACGGCCTCCACCACCCGTTCCACACCATGTTCGAGGATGTTTACGAGGAACTGCCCTGGCACCTGGAAGAGCAGGCCGATCAGGCGATCCGCGAACGCATCACCAAATTCGGCAGCGAAAGGCCTTTCGGATGAGCGAAGAAGCCGAAATCGTGGGCGAAGCCGGAGCCACGACCGAACGTCGGATCAACATGATCGAGGCGATCAACGAAGCACTCGACATCATGCTGACGCGCGATCCCGATGTGATCATCATGGGCGAGGATGTCGGCTATTTCGGCGGGGTGTTCCGCGCCACGGCGGGCTTGCAGGCGAAGCATGGTAAAACGCGGGTGTTCGATACCCCCATCAGCGAATGCGGGATCATCGGCGCGGCGGTGGGGATGGGGGCTTACGGGTTGCGCCCGGTGCCAGAGATTCAGTTTGCCGATTACATCTACCCCGGTCTCGATCAGCTGATTTCCGAAGCCGCGCGGCTGCGTTACCGTTCGGCGGGCGATTACATCGCGCCGATGACGGTGCGCTCGCCGTTTGGAGGCGGGATTTTCGGCGGGCAGACCCACAGCCAAAGCCCTGAGGCATTGTTTACCCACGTTGCGGGCCTGAAAACCGTGATCCCGGCCACCCCCTATGATGCCAAGGGGCTGCTGATCGCCGCAATCGAAGACAATGATCCGGTGATCTTCTTTGAACCCAAACGCATTTACAACGGCCCGTTCACCGGGTTCTATGACAAGCCGGTCGAACCGTGGAAACGGCATCCCGACAGCGTGGTGCCCGAAGGTTACTACAAGATCCCGCTGGGCAAGGCGCGGCATGTGCGCGAGGGTGAGGCGCTGACGGTGCTGTCCTATGGCACCATGGTCCACGTCGCGCAGGCGGTGTGCGAGGCCAAGGGCGTCGACGCCGACATCCTTGACCTGCGCACTCTTGTGCCGCTTGATATCAAGGCGATTGAGGCTTCGGTCGAGAAGACCGGGCGCTGCATGATCGTGCACGAAGCGACCCGCACCAGCGGTTTCGGCGCGGAGCTCTCCGCGCTGGTGACCGAACGCTGTTTCTACCATCTCGAAGCCCCAGTCGAACGTGTGACCGGGTTCGACACACCCTATCCCCACAGCCTCGAATGGGCCTATTTCCCTGGCCCGGTCCGCATCGGTGAGGCCATCGACAAGATTTTGAGCGCTTAACCGCGTGTTTATTTCCTCGTCATTGCGAGCCGCCGGCGAAGCAATCCATGGTCAGACCCCGCGTCCGGGTGCGGCCGCAGTCCATGGATTGCCGCGTCACCCCTTCGGGGCTCCTCGCAATGACGAAAACTAAGGGACTGTCTGAGATATGACGAAGTTCACATTCAACATGCCCGATGTGGGCGAAGGCGTTGCCGAGGCGGAGGTCGTCGAATGGCACGTGAAGGTCGGCGATAGGGTCGAGGAGGATCAGCACCTCGTCGATGTTATGACCGACAAGGCGACCATCGACATCGAAAGCCCGGTGACCGGTATCGTGACTGCGGTGGCGGGCGAGGTTGGCGATGTGATCGCGATTGGCGCGATGTTGCTGGTGATCGAGGTTGAGGGCGAGGATCAGGCCGAACCCGGATCCGGATCGGCAAATGCGGCAGAAGCACAAGCTGACTCTGAAACCGCA
>JBGSKN010000078.1:0-3445 GCA_041741215.1 Erythrobacter sp.
CGATTACGAGAGCGACGCTGAAGTGATCGCGCGCAAGGCAATGGCGGTTGCGGCCGATATCTGCGTCTTTACCAATGGCAATCTGACGGTTGAGACTGTCTGATCTTGCAGGACACCATGACCGAAAATCTCACCCCCAAAGCCATCGTCGCCGCTCTGGATGAACACATCATTGGCCAGCAGGATGCCAAGCGCGCGGTCGCCGTGGCGCTGCGCAATCGCTGGCGGCGGCAACGCCTCGGCGCGGATCTGCGTGACGAGGTGACGCCCAAGAACATCCTGATGATCGGCCCGACCGGCTGCGGCAAGACCGAGATCAGCCGCCGGCTGGCCAAGCTGGCCGAAGCCCCGTTCATCAAGGTCGAGGCGACCAAGTTCACCGAAGTCGGCTATGTCGGGCGCGATGTCGAACAGATCGCCCGCGACCTGGTCGAAGAAGCGATCCGGCTGGAAAAAGAACGCCGCCGCGAAGCCGTGCGCGAAGCCGCGTCGGATGCCGCGATGGAACGGCTGCTGACCGCGCTGGTGGGCGACAACGCCTCCGAAGCGACGCGCGCCAGTTTTCGCCAGCGGATCACCCAGAACGCAATGAATGATGTCGAGGTTGAAATCGAGATTGCCGATGGCCCTTCTGCCCCGTTCGATATGGGCAATATGGGCGGGCAGATCGGGATGATTGATCTGTCCGACATGATGGGCAAGGCGCTGGGCCGCAAAGCCACCCGCCGCCAGAAACTGCGCGTGCCCGATGCCTGGGACAGGCTGGTTGAAGAGGAAGCGGACAAGCGGCTGGACCAGGACGATGTCGCGCGGGTCGCGCTGGCCAATGCCGAAACCAACGGGATCGTGTTCCTCGACGAAATCGACAAGATCGCGGTTTCCGATGTGCGCGGCGGCTCTGTCAGCCGCGAAGGGGTGCAGCGCGATCTGCTCCCGCTGATCGAAGGCACCACCGTGGCGACCAAGCATGGGCCGATGAAAACCGACCATGTGCTGTTCATCGCGTCAGGCGCGTTCCACGTTGCCAAGCCTTCGGACATGCTGCCCGAATTACAGGGCCGCCTGCCGATCCGGGTTGAACTGCGCGCGCTGACTGAGGCGGATTTTGTGCGGATACTGTCCGAAACGCGCGCTAACCTGGTGGCGCAATACAAGGCGCTGCTCGGCACCGAGGAGGTGACGCTCGACATCACCGAGGATGCCGTGGCCGAAATCGCCAGGATCGCGGCACAGGTAAACGAAAGCGTCGAGAATATCGGCGCGCGGCGGCTTCAGACGGTGATGGAGCGATTGCTCGAAGAAATCAGCTTCGAGGCCGAGGATCTCAAGGGCGAGACCGTGACCATCGATGCCGCCTATGTGCAGGCGCGGCTGGAAGGCCTTGCGGGCAATGCCGACCTCAGCAAATATATCCTGTGATGCGCGACGCGCCGGTCAGCGATCTGGCGGGCATGCTTGCGGGCATGGCACCGACGCTGCACCCGCTAATGTGGCACTTCGTGCTGGTCGATAGCGCAGTCCCGCGTGATGCCTTTGCGGTGATCCGCGAGGATGAAGGCACCACCGCGATTGTCGCATCGGATGAAGCAGCTCAGCGCGCGGGCGATGGCGCGGGCTTTGCCCGGATCACCTTGCAGGTCCATTCGGCGCTGGAGGGTGTGGGGCTTACCGCGGCGGTCGCAGGCGTGCTGGCCGAGGCGGGGATCGCCTGCAATGTCATCGCCGGGTTTCACCACGACCATCTGTTCGTGCCGTGGGACCGCCGCGACGAGGCGCTGGAATTGCTCCAGCGCCTCGCGCAGACCGGGTAATCACCGATCCAGCAGGTGTTTTTCCCAGAACGCCAGCTGGGCCAGAAAGGCGTAATCCGAATTGTCTTTCTTGCGGAAGCCGTGGCCTTCATCACCCGCGACCAGATGCCATGCCTCACCGCCGTTTGCACGGATCGCGGCGACCATCTGATCGGCTTCGGATTTGGGCACGCGCGGATCATTCGCGCCGGTGATGACGAACATCGGCTTTTCGATTTCGCTCACACGGGTCAGCGGGCTGATCTCGGTCAGCTTGGCGCGCTGCACCGGATCGCGCTCGTCGCCATATTCCACCCGCCGCAAGTCCTGCCGGTAGGGGTTGGTGTTTTCAAGGAAGCTGACGAAATTGCTGATCGCGACGGTGCACTGTGTCGCGGTCAGCTTGTCCTTCATCTGCACCGCAGCGGCATAGCACATGTATCCGCCATATGATCCGCCGGCTAGACCCACGCGGGCTGCATCAACCGCCCGATCGGCGCGAACTGCGTCGATCAGCGCCTCCATGTCGCGCACCGAATCCTCGCGCTTGAACGGGCCATTATCGAGGCTGACGAAGGTTTTGCCATACCCGGTCGATCCGCGCACATTGGGGTAGAATATCCCGATGCCCAATTCGTTGAGGTAATAATTGTTGCGCCCCATGAACCCGGCGGTTGACTGCCCCTCCGGCCCGCCGTGGACGCTGACGATCAGCGGGCGCGGGCCTGCAAACTTCGCCGGATCGGGCAGATAGAGCAGGCCGGACACCTCCAGCCCGTCAAAGCTTGTGGTGGTAAGGATGCGCGGTTCGACATTCACGCCCGCATCCAGACCGCCGGTTTCGCTTTGCGTCCAGCGGGTCAGTTGCATGGTTCCGGGATCGAGCGACCAGACATCCGCTGCGCTTTTGGCGCTGCTGAAGGAAAAGCCGATTTCGCCCCACGGCGCAAACTCCAGCCCGCCGATCAGTCCGGCGGGCAGGGCATCGACCTTGGTGACTTTGCCGCTGGCGACGTCGAGCAGCCGCAGCCGGTCGCTGCCCGCTTCGTTGACGACATAGGCGATGGTTTTGCCATCATCCGAAATATCGAAGCCATCGACGTCCCATGTTTCACGTGAAACAGGGTCAAAGGCACCCGAGAGGGGGTCTAGACGGCCCAAGCGCTGGAAATCCGACCCCAGATCGCTGGTCACCCAAAGCGTGCCATCGGGCGCAATTTCCATCCCGCGATAGGCAATCTCGGCCGCAGGATTGCCGATCGGAACCATCGCGCCGCTCGCCAGATCGAGCTGATAGAGATCGACATCCTGCACCGAATTATAGTCAGCGACATAGGCGGAGGTATTGCCGGGCGCAAAGGCGATCAAGGCCCAGCCGCCGCCCTGGCTTTGATGCACCATCCGCGCCGTGGCCGGATCGCGCGGGTTCATCACATAGAGATCGGAATCGACCCCGTTGCGCGCGGTCGAACTATAGCCGACGAGCTCGCCGTCCTTGCTCCATGCGCCGCGCTGGTTGCGGCTCTTGCCGTCGGTCAGCATGGTCAGGCGGCCGTCTTTCAGCGTGTGGAGCTGGTAAAACTCATCCCCGCCGCGATCCTTGCTGACGACGATGACATCGCCCTTGGCCGGGGCATAGCGGCCCGAAACCGGCT
>JBGSKN010000079.1:0-2962 GCA_041741215.1 Erythrobacter sp.
GGCCCGCTGGGCGCGCGCAACCTGTTGCTGCGCCCCGGCAAGGAAAGTGGCGCATCCAGCTGGGTGCTTTCGGGGTTGCGGCCAATGCCGATCGCATGTGGAGCCAGTTGTCGGGCAATGCGGCGCTGGCAGGGACGAAGAAGACGCTGCTGCCAAGCGGCAAAGTCACCCGCCTGCTCGCCAGCGGCTTTGCCAGCAAGGCCGAAGCCGTCGGTGCCTGTGCCGCGCTCAAACGGCAAGGCCACGCCTGCCTTGTGGTGGGCGAGGGTTAGGCTCGGCAAACCCGCCCGCCCCGCGCCGCGTGATCACCGGCAAAGGTCGCGCTTTCAAAGCCTCTGAAATTTGCTAGTCTCCCGCAACAAGGGGCGGGGGATGGGCCATGAATGACAGTTTCGGCGGGCGCGCAGCAGAAGGCATCCGCGGCGATGGGGGTGTCGCGATCGCTCCGGTCGCCGCCGGAGAGCGGATCGACACGCTTGATTTCATTCGCGGACTGGCGGTGATGGGCATTCTGGCGGCGAATATCGTCGCCTTTGGTCAGCCGTTTGAAGCTTACATGTATCCCGCCGCGTTCAAGATTGATGCGGCTGATCCGGACGGGTGGATGTGGATCGCGCAATTCGTGGCGATCGATGGCAAGATGCGCGGATTGTTCACCCTGCTGTTTGGTGCGGGGATCTATCTGTTCATGGAAAAAGCCTGGGCGCGCGGCGCGACGCGCGGGCTTCAGGCGTGGCGGCTGGCAATCCTGATGGTTTTCGGGATGGTGCATTTCTTCTTCATCTGGCCGGGTGACATCCTGTTCTATTATGCGCTGTTCGGCTTTCTCGTGCTCGTCTGCCTCAGATGGAGCATCAAGACGCAGCTGTGGGTCGGGCTGGCCGGATATATGCTGGGGGTGCTGATCTACGCCGCGATGTTCACCACGACCTGGGCGATCGCCGATACGTCGTTCGGCGAAATCAGCCCCGAACTGGCGGAAACGCGCGCCGGGATGATCGCTGCCATTGATACGACACTGGCCCACGGCGATGTGCCCAATGCGGCCATTTCCTCTGGCGATTACGGCACGCTGGTGATGCACCGCCTGACCGAGCAATGGAGCGAGCCGCTGAGCAATGCGCTGCTGTTCGGGCTGGAGACTTTGCCGCTGATGTTGATCGGGGTGGCGCTATACCGTCTGGGCTTTTTCAGTGGCGCGGTTGGCCGGGGCAAGCTGCTGCGCTGGGGCTGGATCGGCGTGATCGCGGGCGGGCTGGCGCATCTGGCGATCGGGCTGGTGGTGCAGGACGGGGGCTTTACGTTTTATGGCACCTTGGCGGCCTTTATCGGCTGGAGCCCGCTCCCGCGATTGTGGATGGTGCTGGGCCTCGCGGCGCTGCTGGTGGCCTACGCGCCGTCAGCGACTGGCTGGCTGGGCGAGAGGGTGCGCGCGGCGGGCCGGGCGGCGTTCACCAATTACCTTGGCGCTTCGATCCTGATGATGCTGGTGTTTCATGGCTGGGCGCTGGGATTGTTCGGACAGTTGAACCGCCCGCAGCTCTATATCGTGGTGGTGCTGGCCTGGGCGGTGATGCTGGTGTGGTCGAAGCCGTGGCTTGACCGCTACCGCTATGGCCCGCTCGAATGGCTGTGGCGCAGCCTGACCTATCGGCAGGTTATGCCGTTCAAGAAGTAACGCGCCTTGGGGGGTGGCGTTGTTCGGGGCCGTAGGCACCGCAAGGCCGACCGGCCGCCCGCAGCGACGCGCCCGAAGGGCGTGTGAGCGAGGATTTCGCATCGCGGATGTGATGCGGAACTCAAAACACCCTTGTTATTGAGAATAATTCGCATATATCCGCTTCTGCAAACGCTTCGCAGGAGTGATTCGGCGGCCATGTATATCTGCATCTGCAATGCAATTCGCGAAACTGACCTGCGCAAGGCCGCGCTTTGTTGCAAGGGCGACGCTGAAGCGACATATGCTTCGCTCGGCAAGCGCCCCAATTGCGGGCAATGCCTTGATGAAGCGGAGCAAATCATCAAGGATGAACGCGCTGCCGCATCTTGCGAGATGTTCGCAGCATAAGGCCTCCTACCCGCGATTGCGAACAGATCGCAAATCGCTGATTCGCAACGAAAAAAATCGTCCCGCCCCTTGCGGACATAGCCCTGCAGCGCCTATTTAGGATAGAACGCTGTGAAGGCGCTTTGATCTAACGCAAGGAGCATCCGCCATGAAGGGCGATCCCAAAGTCATCGACTATCTCAATCAGGCGCTAACCAACGAGCTGACCGCGATCAACCAATATTGGTTGCACTACCGCGTGCTCGACAATTGGGGCCTCAAGAAGCTCGCCGCCTATGAACGCAAGGAATCGATCGAGGAGATGGAGCACGCCGACAAATTGGCCGAACGCATCCTGTTCTTGGAAGCGCTGCCCAATTTCCAGGCGATCCACAAACTCAAGGTCGGTGAGACGGTCGAGGAAGTGCTCAAAGCCGACCTCGCGCTTGAACACGAGGCGATCCCGCTGCTCAGGGATGCCGCGCAATATGCCCGCAGCATCAAGGATCACACATCGGGCCAATTGTTCGAAGACATTCTCAAGAACGAAGAAGAACATGTCGATTTCCTCGAAACCCAGTTCGAGATGATCGAGCGCATGGGCCTGCAGAACTATGTGCAGCTACAAAGTCAGGCTGCTGGGGAAGGCTGAAAACTCGATTGCACCATCATCTGCAATATAATTTTGAGCGGCCCGTAACGATAGTTGCGGGCCGCTTTTCTGTTTGGAAGTTATTCTCGAACGAATTGACGGTTTTTTGACGTTTAGAGACTGTGACGTGACCCCCTGCTTTCCATCCAAGAATGATTAGAGTCCGGCCCTGATGGAAGGACGGACGATGAAGCGATCACGGTTTACAGAAGAGCAGATTATTGGGGTTTTGCGGGAAGCGGAGGCGGGTGCGAAGACGGCTG
>JBGSKN010000080.1:0-3421 GCA_041741215.1 Erythrobacter sp.
CAGCCGTCTTCGCACCCGCCTCCGCTTCCCGCAAAACCCCAATAATCTGCTCTTCTGTAAACCGTGATCGCTTCATCGTCCGTCCTTCCATCAGGGCCGGACTCTAATCATTCTTGGATGGAAAGCAGGGGGTCACGTCAACTGACGCCGGGTTTGACTCGGTCATTGAGCCCCCCCACTATTGTTCGCGGGGGGGGACTGGATCAACGTGATTTAATGATCAGGGTCGCGCCTTGTTATGTCGGGCTGCGACTTTCCCCGATCACCGGGGCGTCTCGCTTTGCCATCAGACAAGCAAAGAGGGGAATAACAATGAACGCGATTATCAAGACGATCAGTGGCGGCATTGCGGCGGCAACGCTGGCGATGGCGGTTCCGGCGGCCGCGCAGATGGAGCTTTACGAAAATTACCAACCAGCTGACGAGGTTATCGAACTGACCTTCGTCAAAGTCGACGCAGGCCAGTTTGAAACCTATCTGGAAGGCCTCAAGTCGACATGGGTCGCGGCCAACGAGGTGCAGAAGAAGCTCGGCCACATTTCGAGCTATGCGATCTACGAGGTTCCTTATGGGGAAAACGAGTTCAATGTCGTTCTGCGGGTGACTTTCCCGAACACGGAAATGACCGGCCCAAACAAGGTGCGCTACATGCAGTTCCTCGAAGCTTACGGGAAGGCCAATATCGACCAAGGCAATAAAACTGTGGTGGAATTGTATAACCGGATCCGCGAGATCCAGGCAATTCATGTCCTGCGCGAAGTCAAGCTGATCAAGTGATGAGGCCTCGATAGAGCACTTTGTGTATGTGCTCTATTGCTGTAAAAAAGGCAGGGCCACCAAAGGGCCCTGCCTTTTTTGCGTCTCAGCGCGCTATTCTTCCGACAGATTCGCGCCCTTAGCCGCCAGCCGTGTTTCAAGCAGGAAAAACCCCAGCCCCGTCACCAGCAGCGCCATCGTCAGCACCCACAGGAACGCGATCAGCGTGCCGATCTGCGCGATTATATAGGCCGAGACGAACAGCATCCCGATCACCAGGCTGATCATCACCGCCGATGCGGTGGAAAACAGGATCGCGCCTTGTGCAAGTTTGCGGCGCCGCAACAGCCAGCCCAGTTCGCGCAATTGTCTGGCCGTGCGCTGTTCCTCCAGCTTGTCCTCGATCTTTTCGACCCGCTGCGCGATCCAGATCATCCGGCTCATGATGACGTTCATCACCGCCCCGATGCCGGACAGCAGGAACGCTGGCGCCAGGCTCAACTGCACCACCTGCTGAACGCGCGGGGTGGAGGCGGTGCGCTCGAATATCTCCAGCGCGAACGGCACATGCACTTCGGTGGCGGCGGCGAGCAGGTCGAATATCATCAGCCGTCCTTGGCGAAGGGGTTCTTGCTGCTTTTCAAGGTTACGCGCACCGGCACCGCATCAAAGCCGAGCTTCGCGCGGATGCCGTTGATGAGGTAACGTTCGTAGCTGGTGGGCAGCATATCCAGCCGCGAGCCAAAGATCACGAAGCGCGGCGGGCGGGTGCCAACCTGCGTGATGTAACGCAGCTTGATCCGCTTGCCGCCGGGCGCGGGCGGGGGGTTGGCTTCCAGCGCATCGTCAAACCAGCGGTTCAATGCGGCGGTCGACACCCGCTTTGACCAGCTGTCGCGCAGTTCAAACGCGCCGGACAGCATCTGGTCCAGCCCCTTGCCGGTCTTGGCGCTGACCGCGAACAGGGGAAGCCCGCGAACCTGCGCCAAGCCGTCATCCAATGCGCCTCGAATGCCGTTGAACAGCTTGCTGGGGTCTTCGTGCCCTGTCTGTCCGGCAACGTCCCACTTGTTGATCGCAATCATCAGCGCGCGGCCTTCTTCGAGCACCAGCGACGCGATTTTGAGATCCTGATGTTCCAGCCCCTGCGTGGCATCGAGCAGCAGCACCACCACCTCGGCAAAATCGACCGCACGGCGGGCATCAGCGACGGACAATTTCTCCAGCTTTTCGGTGACATTGCGTTTTTTGCGCATCCCGGCGGTGTCGATCAGGCGGATGTCGCGCAGCTCACCGGATTTCGGATCGGTCCACTTCCAGTCGACCGCGATCGAATCGCGGGTGATCCCGGCTTCCGGCCCGGTCAGCAGCCGGTCTTCGCCCAGCAGGCGGTTGATCAGCGTGGATTTGCCCGCATTGGGGCGGCCCACGATGGCGAGTTTGAGCGGGCCGAGCGGGAGATCGTCCTCGCCCATCGCGGCGGCATAGGCGTCATCGATCTCCTTCGCTTCTTCGTAGAGATCGGCCTGAGCCCCGATGATCGGGAAAAGTCCGCCGAACAGATCGGCAATGCCTTCGCCGTGCTCGGCTGATAGCGCCACCGGATCGCCAAGGCCGAGCGCATAGGATTCGAGCACGCCGTGCTCTCCTGCCGATCCTTCGGCTTTGTTGGCGACCACCACCACCGGCACTTCCTGTTCGCGCAGATAGCGGCCGATTTCCTCGTCGAGCGGGGTCAGGCCCGCGCGTGCGTCGACCACGAACAGCGCCGCGTCAGCGCCTTCAAGGCTGGCTTCGGTCTGAATCCGCATCCGGCCCGGCAGCGTATGCGCGTCCTCGTCTTCCCACCCGGCGGTATCTACCACGGTGAACTGCAGCCCGGCGATGTCGGCATCGCCCATGCGCCGGTCACGCGTAACGCCGGGTTGATCATCGACCAGCGCGAGTTTCTTGCCCACCAGCCGGTTGAACAGCGTGGACTTGCCGACGTTGGGCCGACCGATAATGACGACCGTGGGTTTTTGCGGGAGGGACATAATCGCCGCCAAGTGGGCGCAAACGCCCGTTTTGGCAAGCGCGACCGGGCCTGGGGTCAGGGGAGCCTAACCCTTTTTGACGACCGGCGGGTTTTCACCCAGATCTTCGAACCACGCTTCGACCGGGCCGGTCAGCTTGATGGTCAGCGGCTGACCCTTGCGATCAAGGCTCTTGCCCGCTTGCACCCGGACCCAGCCTTCGGCGACCGAATATTCCTCGATATCGGTGCGCACCCGGCCCTTGAACCGGATGCCGACGCCGCGCTGAAGCTTTTCGGAATCGAAGAATGGGCTGCGGGGATTCACCGAAAGGTGATCGGGCGGCACGTCCGCGCCAGCGGCAGCGGGGGTGGTCTCGGGGGTTTCATCACTCATCCGCCCGCCCTTAATCGGCAATCGGCAAGCCTTCAAGCGTGTTGCGCTTGCCCTTTTGAACGGAGCGGGATAGAGGCGCTCGCTAATACGCGCGGGGTGCCTTAGCCGGCTTCCCCGCGCGGCTTCGTTCGGGCATGCGGGCGTGGCGAAATTGGTAGACGCGCCAGATTTAGGTTCTGGTATCGCAAGATGTGGGGGTTCGAGTCCCTTCGCCCGCACCAAATTCGCCCCGAAACGCATTCGTCACGGACGGG
>JBGSKN010000081.1:0-1687 GCA_041741215.1 Erythrobacter sp.
CGGTGGCATCGCGGCGGGTGCCGACCACGCTTGCCAGATCGTGCGGCATGGTGATCGGGGCGATTTCGCCGGGGGTGGCGGCCGGGAAGGTCGGCTCGGCGCGCCAAACCACCTCGTCGAGCGACGCCAGCCGCGCCTGCAAGGGCGCCAGCACTGCCGGATCGGACAGATCGATCCCCGCGCTGTTCAACCGCGTCCCGAAAATGTCCTTCGGCAGCGGGATTGACGGGTTGCGGCGCGGGGACAGCGCGGCGAGCTCCGCGACCGGATCGCCAACCAGTTCTTCTGCCGGGATATCGGCATCGCCCATGCGGTTGACGAAGCTGGTATTGGCCCCGTTTTCCAGCAAGCGGCGCACCAGATAGGCGAGCAATTCCTTGTGCCCGCCAACCGGGGCATAGACCCGCACCGGGGTGGGATGATCGCCCTCGATCCGGCGCAGCGCGGCATAAACCTCCTCGCCCATGCCGTGCAGGCGCTGGAATTCAAATTGTTTTTGTTGGCCTGCCGCTTCGCTGCTTGAGGCCGAGGCTCGCGCCAATTCCTTGATCGCCGCGATGGTATAGGCGTTGTGGGTGGCAAAGGCGCTGTGCAGCACATCGGCGTGTTCGAACAACCGCGCGGCGCAGGCGAGGTAGGACACATCGGTCGCGATCTTGCGGGTGAACACCGGGTAATCGGCATGGCCGCCCACCTGCGCCAGCTTGATCTCGGTGTCCCAATAGGCGCCCTTGACCAGCCGCACGAACAGCTTGCGCCCATGCCGCCGGGCGAGTTTCCCCGCCCAGTCGCACACCGCCAGCCCGCGTTTCTGATAGGCCTGAATGGCAAGGCCGAACCCTTCCCAGCGGCTGCCATCGGGGCGGCGGAACAGATCATCATCGGCCACCAGTTCCTCGATGATGTCGAGGCTGAGTTCGAGCCGCTCGGCCTCTTCGGCGTCGATCGTGAAGTGGATATCGGCATCGCGCGCGCGCAGCGCCAGCGCCCTGATGATCGGTACCATCGCCGCCCTTGCCGCATCGGCGTGGAGGAAGCTGTATTTGGGATAGAGCGCCGACAATTTCACCGAAATCCCCGGCGATCCGGTAATCCCGGCCCCCGCTTCACGCGTCAGCCGGGTCAGCGCGGCGTCATAGGCCTGCCGGTATTTTTCGGCATCGGCAAAGGTCATCGCCGCTTCGCCCAGCATGTCGAAAGAATGGGTGATGCCGCCTGCGCGTTCGGGCGCGGCGCGTTTCAGCGCCTCCTCGATGCTGCGGCCAAACACGAACTGCCCGCCAAGGATTTTCATCGCCTGCATCGTCGCGGTGCGGATCACAGGCTCGCCCAGCCGGTTCATCGCGCGTTTGAGCGCGCTGCCCATGCCGCGCTGATGCGCTTCGGGCGGATCGAGCACCTCGCCCGTCAGCATCAGCGAAAAGGTCGCGGCATTGACGAAGGTGGAGGAACTTGCCCCCAGATGTTCGCCCCATTCGATCTGGCCGATCTTGTCGCGGATCAGCGCATCGGCGGTCGCGGCGTCGGGCACGCGCAGCAGCGCTTCGGCCAGACACATCAGCGCGATGCCTTCGTCGGTGTCCAGCCCGTATTGCTGCAGGAACGCGTCGATCCCGCTGGCCTTGTGTGCGCGCGCGCCTTCGATCAGGTCGATGGCGAGGGTGGCGGCAGCGGCGTGCACCTTCGC
>JBGSKN010000082.1:0-5195 GCA_041741215.1 Erythrobacter sp.
GCCCGCGCGGTGGCAACCGCCCGCCGCGTCCAGCCCGACTGGGCCGCCACCAACCCTCAGCGCCGCGCGCGGGTGATGTTCGCGTATAAGCAGCTGATCGAAGCGAACATGCAGAGCCTTGCCGAAATGCTCAGCGCCGAACACGGCAAGGTGATCGACGATGCCAAGGGCGATATCCAGCGCGGGCTTGAAGTGATCGAATATGCCTGCGGGATCCCGCAGATCATGAAGGGCGAATATACCCACGGCGCCGGGCCGGGGATCGATGTCTATTCGATCCGCCAGCCGCTCGGCATTGGCGCCGGGATCACCCCGTTCAACTTCCCTGCGATGATCCCGATGTGGATGTTCGGGATGGCCTGCGCGGCGGGCAATGCCTTTATCCTCAAGCCTTCGGAGCGCGATCCCTCGGTGCCGGTGCGGCTGGCCGAGTTGTTCGTCGAAGCGGGCGCGCCCGAAGGGCTTCTCCAGGTCGTGCACGGCGACAAGGAAATGGTCGACGCGATCCTCGATCACCCCGATATTGCCGCGATCAGCTTCGTCGGCTCCTCGGACATCGCGCAATATATCTACGCGCGCGGCACCGCCAGCAACAAGCGCGTGCAGGCGTTTGGCGGGGCCAAGAACCACGGGATAGTGATGCCCGATGCCGATCTGGATCAGGTCGTCAATGACCTCGCCGGGGCGGCCTTCGGCTCGGCGGGCGAACGCTGCATGGCGCTGCCGGTGGTGGTGCCGGTGGGCGAGGGCACCGCCAATGCCCTGCGCGAAAAACTCATCCCCGCGATCAACGCCCTGCGCATCGGGGTCTCCAACGATCCTGACGCGCATTATGGCC
The DNA here is from genome assembly GCA_041741215.1 of Erythrobacter sp. GTDB lineage: Bacteria > Pseudomonadota > Alphaproteobacteria > Sphingomonadales > Sphingomonadaceae > Erythrobacter. The sequence continues at coordinate 839 of JBGSKN010000082.1, forward strand.
CGGTGGTCACGCCCGAACACAAGGCGCGGGTCGAACAATGGATCACCACCGCCGAGGATGAAGGCGCCGAAATCGTGATCGACGGGCGCGGGTTCACCTTGCAGGGCCACGAAAAAGGCTTCTTCGTCGGCCCGACGCTGATCGACCACGTCACCCCGCAGATGAAGTCTTATCAGGAGGAAATCTTCGGCCCCGTCCTGCAAATCGTGCGCGCCGATGATTTCGAGACGGCGCTGCGCCTGCCGTCCGAACATCAATATGGCAACGGCGTGGCGATCTTCACCCGCAACGGCCACGCCGCGCGCGAATTCGCCGCGCGGGTGAATGTCGGCATGGTCGGGATCAACGTGCCGATTCCGGTGCCGGTCGCCTATCACTCCTTCGGCGGGTGGAAGCGGTCTGGCTTTGGCGATATCGACCAATATGGCACCGAAGGCCTGCGGTTCTGGACGAAGAACAAGAAGATCACCCAGCGCTGGCCCGATGGCTCACCCGACGGCACCAACGCCTTCATCATCCCGACGATGGGATGAACTGACTGGCGCACAGACGGCCATGCTGACGCATTGGGGCGCTTTTTCGCGCTTGGCTTGCTGCGCGTTTTGCGGGTAAGGCCCGCGCGCTATGGTAAACCCGTCTCATCGCGTGCATCGCACCAGCGCCGCCGGCTAGGCCGCGCGAAGGATCACGATGAAGCGGGTATTCACCAATATGGGCTGGCTGCTGGGCGGACGCGGGTTCAACGCGGTGCTCAGCCTTGTCTATCTGGCACTTGCCACACGAACGCTTGGGCTGGAGGGTTTCGGCTACTTCGCGCTGATCATGGCGCTGGGGCAAACCGTGACCGGTCTTGCCAATTTCCAGACATGGCAATTCGTGGTCCGCTGGGGATCGGGCGAGGATGGCCCGGGAGAGGTGACGGGCTTTGCCATCGCGCTCGACCTGATGAGCATGGTGCTGGGAACGATACTGGCCTGCGTGCTGGTGTGGACCGCACAGTTCTGGCTGCCGCTTCCCGCCGATATGCTGTGGCTGGCGTTCGGGTTCTGCCTTGTTTCGCTGCTTTCGATCCGGACCACGCCGACCGGCTTGCTGCGATTGCGGTTCCAGTATGGCAAGGCGACCGCCGCCGAAGCAGTGCAGCCAATAGTGCGCGCGCTGGGCGCGGTGCTGGCGGTGTTCTTCATGCCAAATGTGATGGGCTTCGTCCTGGCATGGGCCTCGGCCGAGGTGGCCGTGGCGGCGATGCTGTGGATCGTGGCGGGATGGCAGGAACGGATCGACCTGACCCAGATCAGCTTCACCAGGATTCCGCGAAAGCATCCCGGCGTCTGGCGCTTCGTGTGGTCAACCAACCTGACCGGCAGCCTCAATGTCGGGGGCAAGCAGGTGATGATCCTCCTGGTCGGGGCGATCGGGGGCGAGGCGCTGGCCGGCGGCTTCCGCGTTGCCAGCCAGTTGGGACAGGCGCTGGTGCAATTGGCCCAGACCGTCTCCAAGGCGATCTATCCTGAACTGGTCCATGCCCGCGAAACCGCAGCCGAAATCGCCCGCCGGATGGCCAATATCGCGCTGATCGGCGGCATTCTGGCGGTATTGGCCGCGCTTTTCCTTGGCCGCTGGGGAATCGACGCGATTGCGGGTGAGGATTTCGGCAAGGTCTATTGGGTGATGGTGATCCTGTCGATTGCCGGGGCGATCGAACTGGTCGGGGCCAGCCTTGAATCGCTGCTGGTTTCGGCGGGGCGGGCCGGAACCGCCTTCCTTGTGCGTGCAATCCCCACCGTGCTGGCGCTGGCGCTGCTCGATGTGGCGATGGGCTGGAACGGTCTCAAAGGTGCCGCCTTCACCGTGCTGGGGTCGAGCGCGCTTGCCGTGATCGGGTTCTTCGTGGCGATCATGAACCTCAAGCAGTTCCGGCTGGTGGGCGCGCAGGAAGAGCAGGAAGCAGCGCCGCCGCCGCTCCCCCCTGCAAGGTAATTTCTACCCCTCGAACGCCAGCCTGGGCTTGCGCGCCGCTGCGGTTTCATCGAGCCTGCGCCGGGGCGCATAGTAAGGCGCCTGCTTCAATGCCTCATCGCCTGCCAGCGCGCGTTCCACAACGCTGCGGAAAGCGGTGATGAACTGGTCGATCGCCGCCTTGCTTTCGGTCTCGGTCGGTTCGACCAGCATCGCGCCGTGGACCACCAGCGGGAAATAGACCGTCATCGGGTGATAGCCTTCGTCGATCAGCCCCTTGGCCACGTCCAGCGTCGAAAGGCCGCCGGTGAAGTCCTTGTCGCCAAACAGCGCCTCGTGCATGCACGGGCCGCTGGCGGCGAAGGGCGCGTGGAGGATGTCTTCCATCGACCGAAGGATGTAATTGGCGTTGAGCACCGCGTCCTCGGCCACCTGTTTCAGCCCGTCCGCGCCGTGGCTGAGCATATAGGTGAGTGCGCGGGTGAACATCCCCATCTGCCCGTGAAACGCGGTCATCCGGCCAAAGCTGGGGCCGGCTTCTTCGCGGTGTTCTTCCTCGACGAGGTAGAAACCGCCAGCATCGTCTTGCCGCACGAACGGCAGCGGCGCAAAAGGCGCGAGCGCCTCGGACAAGACCACCGGCCCCGACCCCGGCCCGCCGCCGCCGTGCGGGGTTGAGAAGGTTTTGTGCAGGTTGATGTGCATCGCATCCACACCAAGGTCGCCGGGGCGCACCTTGCCGACGATGGCGTTGAAATTGGCCCCGTCGCAATAGACATACCCGCCCGCCGCGTGGACAGCATCGGCGATTTCGCGGAAGTCTTTTTCAAACAACCCGCAGGTGTTGGGATTGGTGATCATCACCGCCGCCACATCAGGGCCGAGGCGGGCCTTGAGCGCCGCCACGTCCACGCGGCCTTCGGGCGTCGCGGGGATATCTTCCACGCGGTAATTGGCAAAGGCGGCGGTGGCGGGGTTGGTGCCGTGGGCGCTTTCGGGCACCAGCACCACTTCGCGCGCATCGCCGCGGGCTTCGTGCGCGGCGCGGATTGCGAGGATACCGCACAATTCGCCATGCGCGCCGGCCTTGGGGCTCATCGCGACAGCGGGCATCCCGGTCAGCCTGCACAGCCATTCGCCCAGCTGGCTGATGACTTCCAGCGCGCCCTGCACGGTGGATTGCGGGGCCAGCGGGTGAACATCGGCAAAGCCGGGCAGCCGCGCGACTTTTTCGTTGAGGCGCGGGTTGTGCTTCATGGTGCAGGAACCAAGCGGGAAGAAGCCCAGATCGATGCCGTAATTCTGGCGGCTCAACCGGGTGTAGTGACGCACGCTTTCCGGCTCGGTCAGGCCGACAAGGCCGATGGCTTCGCTGCGGGCGAGGCCGCCAAGGCGGCTCGGCACAGCGGGATCGACCGGCGGCAGATCAACCCCGGTCACATCGGCGCGGCCGATTTCGAACAATAGCGGCTCTTCGAGCATCAATGCGCGGTTGCCGGTGGTGGTGGCGCTGGCCCCGCCTGCAACAGCGATCATCGCGGGCTTCCAGCCGGATTGGTTGGCGGCGCTCATGCAAAACTCCGTTCGTGCTGAGCCTGTCGAAGCACCGTTTTTTCTTCGAGAACGGCGCTGGAAAACAAGGACGGCCCTTCGACAAGCTCAGGGCGAGCGGGAGAAAAATCGCTCACTTGACGGCCTCCTCAAGTTCGCAGGCGAGCCGCTCGATATCCTCTTCGGTGGTGGTCTCTGTCACGGCGACCAGCAGCGCATGGTCCAACGCCGCGATCCCGCCATAGAGCCGCGCCAGCGATACCCCGCCAAGCACGCCGCGATCCGCCAAGTCGCGCACGATTTCGCGCGCGGACTTGCCTTCAAGGATCAGCGTGAATTCGTTGAAGAAGGCGCTGTTGAGCACGCGCACCCCCGGCACCCGTGCCAGCCGGTCTGCGGCAAGGCAGGCCAGCCGGTGGTTTTCCGCCGCCAGCTGGCGCAGGCCTGCCTCCCCCAGCAAGGTCATTTGGACGCTGAATGCCAGCGCGCAGAGGCCCGAATTGGTGCAGATATTGCTCGTCGCCTTTTCGCGCCGGATATGCTGTTCACGGGTGGACAGCGTCAGCACAAAGCCGCGCTTGCCTTCGGCGTCCTGCGTCTCACCGCACAGCCGCCCCGGCATCTGGCGCACGTGCTTGGGATCGCGCACTGCGAACAGGCCAAGATACGGCCCGCCGAATTGCAGCCCGACGCCGAGCGACTGCCCCTCGCCCACCACGATATCCGCGCCCATTTCGCCCGGCGATCTGCACGCGCCGAGCGCGACGGGTTCGGTGTTCACCACCACCAGCAGCGCTCCCCTGGCGTGCGCGGCCTCGGCCACCGGGGTCAGGTCGCTGATCCGGCC